>NZ_CEVYEL010000034.1:0-27120 GCF_982403165.1 Longicatena sp. | reverse complement strand
GATTTTCTTCTTCCTCTACCGTCAACAGATTCTTATCCTTGACATCGAATACCGCCTTTTCATCGGCATGCAGATAGAAGCTGCCATCTGCTTCGGTCGCATAGACACGATTGGTTCCTTGGCGTTCCCAATTTCCATCTATCTTCTTAAATAATTGATATTCCTGTGTGGCATAGGTAGAACCATTATAGCTTGCGATAAAGCGGAACTCACTGTTCTGCTTTTCTTTTGGTACATTACCGCCATATGCTTTTACGATCTCTACTTTTTCTAATTCATGCTGTGATACCTGTACAGAGTTTCCGATGACCGTATGCTTCACTTGCGTTTCTTCCTTTTCTGAATAATAAGCAGCATTATTATAGGCATAAGTCGCTCTTTGATTTTGGGCTGTGTTTGTATGATCAGCTTCTTCCTTTGCTTCATCTTCTTCTGGTGAGATCATATGAAGCTGGAAGGAAACAGATCCCATACCTTCGATCTTAAATTCATTTCCGTCTTTATCCTTACGAATATCCACAGCTACTGCTTTTACTTCAGAAAGCTTCTTCCCTTTTTCATTCCATTCTTTTTCTGTATACCAGCCATTTGCTTCTGTTAAAATCTCATCTGGATGTTCTTCGCCTTGGGTTATGTTAGGATTTCTTTTTGCATTGTAATAAATTACTGGTCTTGCCCCACTTTTCTCTAAGCCTGTCGTAATGACACCATCAAAAGTTCCATACCACCAGTTATCTTCAAAGTTCTTATCCTTCTCCTGTTCTGAACGATGCTTTGGAGCATCCTCTAACAGATCATATACAACGATGTTTTTTAAGATATCTTTTGCATTTTTTACTGTAATTTCATAGGTATAGCCTTCTTTTGGTGCTACGATGGCACTTTCAGCAAATACCCCAAAACGATCCTTGTCTGCCTTTACGTATTTTTCAATATTATCGCTTGTTGCAATCGCCATATCGTCATCTACAATAGCCTTTGCATACAGGACATTTTTTATATTCGTAATGCCATCTTGATTAATATCTTCTCCAAAATACTGATATTCCTCTTTCATCCCTGCTGGATATTCTTGTCCATCGTCTTTCATGACCTGATTATCTTTTCCTAATAAAGGTCGTATATCTCCTTGTTCCGGCATAAAAGCTGATATGTTCGTTGCCGCATTGCTGATATCGATATCCTTCCAATCATAATAAGCTCCAAAGCTGATACCCCAGCCTTCCATCCAAAGATAATCGCTGCCATAGCTATATAAACCTGCCGGGTCTTCTCCGTCATAATGGATATGGAAAGCAAGTAATGTTCTACCCGTACCATTATAATTCGTGATGACATCTCTTTGAGAATCCATACTGACACTGACATCCTTTTGATCCCATGATTTTGCATATTTAACCGCATTATGATCTGCGCTCTTGACTCTTCCTGCTATGATATCTACGCTAGGATCATATTTCACTCCATAAGGCAATAGATCATAAAAGACAACATCTTTTCTTCCCGGAGTAGGCAAGTCACGCTCTCTTAGATAGCTGACCGCTTCTGAACCATACACCTCATAGCCATCATAGGCTGTGATATTATAGTTGAGATGTACTCTTCCATTTACTGGTTCGTTCCAACTGGTTCCATACTTATAAGAAGCTGCATTTTTATCTAACGCGCTGAGATAAGCATTCGCATTATCCCTTACTGGCAATGTGTTATAAAGAGCTTTTGTTAATTCTTCTAATTGTGGTTCCTCATAATTCGCCTGTATAGCGTCTTGAAGATAGCCTGTGGATGTTCCATGATCTAATTTTTCTGCCATGGCTCCTGCTAAGTTCTCTAAAGTGATTTCTTGTGCTCCTGCTTCACTGTTCAATAAGTTTTCCATCTTTAAAGAATCATGACGCAATCTTACCTTGACATCAATCGTACAAGTAGAACGGTAATCCATAGCCTCGTGTTCCACCTTGACTCTCCATGGTTCTCTTGCTAATTGATCCTGTGTAAAGGTGTATTCCATATCTCCATTTGCTTTCCATGGAATCTCTGCTACTTTCTCCCAAGTGTCTTTATCTTTGAACATGGCATAGACGATCATGCCCTGTTCGCCTTCTGGGGTTATGGGTTCATCTTCCCAAGGATCATAGCCGATATCCTGTTGTCGGATGCGAATACCACTGTAATAGTAATCCTTACTGTCTAGGATTTCATATGTCCCATTCATGCTGCGATTAGGATAAGCATAAAGAAAATCATCAACCGTTGTCATACGATAACTCATGCCTTCCTTACGTTCTCCCAATTGATTTTCATGATTTGTCGCATGATGAGTCAGTTCATAACCGTAGGTTTCCGATACGATATGGAATGGAATATCCCCTAGATCCTTTTGTTGTTTCTTTGCTTCTTTATATACCTCCAACCAGCTTTTATAAACACTATTCTCTTTTTTAGTAATGCCTACAAGATCACCATTGTATTTCCATTCATATTCCTGATAGTTCCAGCTAGTCTTACTTGTTTGTGTCAGTTCTTTATCTTTCCCATCCTTTGGCAGTAATACGACTTCCACCTCATTATCCAACGGTTTGTTGGTTTCCACTGCATCTGTTGGATATGCCGTAACGACAATGATATTGCTATAGTGAATCGTTTTATCTGTTCCACTATTAACAATCTTATAGTAATTATCATCTCCATCATAGCTTATCTTTTTATAATCCTGATTAAAGCCTACAATTTCACCGTCTGTTGGCAAATCTTTTAAATAGATATCATAGGGCTGTGTGGCACTGCCATTGATATTGATCTTCCATGCCACAAATTTATAGTTACTGAAATTATTTTTATATTGATCTGGCACATTCTTTACAATACTTTCTAACTGTTTCAGCGTATAGATACCTGGACAATAGCTCTTATTACCTAAAGTATAAGGTGACTTGATAACGCTTGATAATTTAACATCAGAATCAATAGTTCCTGTTAATGGTGCTCCTGTTTCTACCTGTTCTTCGTTGATCTGGATGCTTGGTGTCAATTCCCATTGGGTTCCATCTGGCAGCTGCATGATATCAATATTCTTATAAAGCACCTGGAAAGCTACATTAGAGCCAGAAATAATATCCTTGTAATTAAAGAAAACCAATTCGTTGCTTTTTTCATCCAGATAATAATTAAATGGTGTGATTTTGTTAGGTACAGGGTTCTCTAACGTTCCTTCAGGAACCGCGATACTATTTGGTAGGATCTTGTTGCCATTTCTATCCGTTGCTAAAATAGCCGGTATTCTTATTACTACCTCTCCCATTGCCATATCGCGACTATTATGGAATTCAACTTGATATTTCAAAGAAAAGTCATTTTGTTTCTTTATATCATGACGATCACTTTGTCCTACATAATAGACATTAAAATTCCAATCGTCTGTAGTAAATACCTCACGTACTGCTTTTAGCAAGCTCTGCTCTTTTGTATAAGCAGCGCCAACACTTGTTTCTTCTAGCTTTGTTAATTGTGCAGGTGTTGGAACAGTCGTATTCATCTCATTGGTCACTTGCTGTACCTTTGGTTTATTTTTTTCTATAATCTCAGCTTTGGTTTCTGCTTTTTTATTTGTTTCTGTTTTTGATCCATTCTTCGTTTCTTCTGGTTCTTTCGCCTCTTTATATAAGGCTGCTTCTAATTCTTTCGCTTCTTGGATCTCAACTTCTTCCTGATACAGGATCGTCTTATTTTCTTTCTCAGTTCTCTTTATGTCTGTCTTTTTGTTAAGCTCTTTTTCTTTATCGGTTGCTTTTGTTATATCCTTCTTCTCTTGGATGATCGTATAATCCTTCAGATCCTTCTCGCTATCCATGCTCTCATATTCGATGCGATAGCTTCCTGTTTCTACATCCTTAAGACACACTTCTCCCTTGATGTTGGTGATTGCCTGATAGCTTGCCTCTTTTTCCGCTGTCCCTTCCTGCATCTTATACAAGCGTACTTCAATATCGGATACACCTTTTTCTTCCTTATCTTTCTTTTCATTCTTATTGGCATCCAGATAGATCGTTGTTTTGACTTCTACCGTCTGAACAGCTTCCTTTGTCTTTGGTGTTTCTGTTTCTTCTTTTGGCTCCTCTTTCGTTTCTTCAAGCGGTGTGCTTCCTAAGAGTGCCTGCTGCGTTGGGGCATAACTTATGCTGGATGGTTGTCTTGGTTTATCTGTCTGCTCACTAATTTCTTCCCCTTTTACTTCTTCTTTGGCAAACAACGAGGAATTCGTATTCATGAACAGCATGGATGCTGCCAGCATCAATGCCATCAGCTTGTTTCTTTTACCCTTCTTCATGCAATTCACTCCCTTTCCTATGCTTATTATAGATGATATACATACCAAAACCGGATAACATGATCAACAAGACATACAGACCTCTTCTTGTCGTATCTCCTGTTTTCGTTTCCTCTGTTTCTTTCTCTGGTTCTTCTGGTTTTGATGGTTCCTTTTGTGGTGTCTCTGGTTTATTTGGTTCTTTCTGTGGCTCATTGGTTTCCGGTACGTTAGGTTCCTTATCGGGTTGATCCGGTTCTACCGGTTTTTCTGGTTCAACAGGTTTATCTGGTTCAACAGGTTTCTCTGGTTCTTCGACATCCGGAACCTCAGGATCATCTGGATCCACTGGAGGTACTGGTTTTATAGGTTCTTCATTGGGTGATGCTTTGGGTTCTATCTGCAGCATATAGGTAGGTCCTTGAATAGCATTGTTTACTTCCTCATACATTGGCAGCGTCACGATAAAAGGATCGATACTTCCATAGGCTTCCATATGAGAGGGTACAAGTAGATAGATGCCATTTTTGACATTCTCAAAAGACAGACAGCCATTCTTGTCGGTCGTCTTCTTTTCGATGAGCTCTTTCCCTTCTTTTGCGGTAAGCTTTTTGGCGATCTTCTGCAATCCTTGTGCATCGCTTGGCAGGCTCATGTCATACTTGGCATCCAGTTCTGCCTTTCCATCATTGCTCATCTTTCCTACCTGATATAGCGTAAAGACCACTCCTGCTTTCTCATCCCAATCGCCGGGCAGATCTTTCAACTGGATGTTTATCCTTCCGCTGTTTGCCTGTATCGGTGTAAGCAGAAGCACGAACAAGAGCATTATGCTCATGATCTTTCGCATCATCTTTCTCCTTCTTGTTTTCATTTCCTCTTCCTCCTGTTCTCTTATGCCTGTTTCTTGCTTTTCTTATATAGGATGAGACTGATGCCTAAGATTCCTATACCACCGATCATAAGATATATGATGATCCCCATGCCACCTGTCAATGGCAAGGCGAATCCTTTCTGATTCGCTATTGCGATGATCGCTTTCCCCTCTGCTTGATCGATCCTTGTCGTATGCTCCCCTGTCGCTGCGACGATCTCCTTATCATTTACCCTCATCTTGAAGGTTCCATCGCTCGCTCTTCCTTGTGCATCTTCATTTGCGATAATCTCCAGCTTGATTGCTTCTGCCAACAAGGTATATCCTGCCGGTGATTTTGTTTCCTTGATATAATAAGTCCCTTCATCTAATCGTGGATATGTTATGTTTCCTTGCTCATCTGATGTCGCACTTGCTATGACCTTGCCATCTTCTGTCAGCAAATCAAAGCTTGCTCCTGCCAAGGCCTTACCTTCTTCCTTAGTGAATTTCTCGATCTGGATACCAAAGCTATAGACCGTTTCCTGATCATAGGCACTGGTGATCGTTTCTTGTGGTTTATGATCATAACGAACATAAGCACGATTTGTATTACCATCCGGTCCTTGTACTGCTCTGTCGCTCACCTGTGCATGATAATTGACTACTACGCTTTCTCCTCCATGGGCTTTGATATAAGCTTGCGCAAAGGAAATGATCAGATCAGGGTTTTCACCTGTTTCGTTCTTGATCGTCAGATGATAGGTATCTTTTCCGGCAGGAACCGGTTTATGATCTACCAATACCTCTATAGGATGCTCTTCATCATTTTCGATCAGTAAGCCATCATCCATCTGATCATAGATCGCAAAGGTTGCCGGATGTTCTTCATCGCCGAAATAATGGTCGTTATAATTAGGGATTGCTGTTTGGATCTGATAAGCGATATGATCCTTTTCTTTTACAGAAGCATCTCCTGAAAGCTCCTTGCTGATAGAGATGGATTCATTCTTAGGGGTTACCTGTACATCATAGACCCAATGTGTTCCTTCCTGTGTTGCATCCGCATAATTGTTTGTCGAAGGTATCGCTACCAGAAATGGTTTTCCGCTGACATAACCATTTGGCGCTTTATCTTCGATGACCAGATAATATCCAAGGGAAAGTGCATCCCATTTGATGATGCCATCCTGATCACTGGTACCGGCAGCCGTTGGCTGTATCGCATCATCAGAAGCGGTCACCGCCAATTGCTTGCAGAGATTTTCGATCTGCACGCTGGAATAGCTTCCTAAGGCATCTTCGGAAACATTCTCCAGATCCTTGGCAAAGGCCTCTTCCTTAACAAATGTTTTCTCATGCGTCATGCTCATGATCTTGTAGATGCTGTAGTGGGCACCTTGCAAACGGACATCTTCCGGATTGTTTTCCATCAGAGTAATGGTCAAAGAACCACTATCCTGATCGATCGTTGTTTCATAAAGAAAAGGTGATTCCATAGCCTTCAATGAAGAAGCGTCAGAAAAACCACCTCCAAAAAGTGTAGCAGTTGCCAATAAAGCAATGATACTGGTGCATTGTTTCTTTTTCATATTAACCTATCTCCCTTTTTTGTGAACATCGATATGAAAAACAGCCATGCAAAAAAGTGTAATGTAAAGAATGGGCATGACATAATGAGAGTATATCGATGTATCTGTATCTATATAAAAGGCTCCATATGGCCTTTTATAACCAGGAGTGTGTATAAAGGTATACTATATAGAACATTGAAGAAAATATTATAAATGTATTTATTTACACTACAAAACACACGGATTCTTCTACAAAATGTGAGATTACATAGGAAATGCGTCTATATACTTAGTTATACCTTTTTAAACATAGCATGTATAAATATTGACTTTTATTTGCGAATAATGGTTATATTTATTAATTCTTATACATATTAAGGATAATCAGAAATATAACCAATGTCAATAGTCTAACCAGAAATATTCTCTTTAAAAAATTAAAAAAACTGCTGACTTTCTCCATGTATTTAGAGTCAACAGTTTGCATGATCGGTTAATAAAAGAAAGGCAGCCCATAATCACTGCCTTAATATCCTACCCGAAGATTAACCATATATAATATTTTTTTACAATTATAATTTCCAGAAAATAATTACCTCATCTTCTCATTTTGTATAATTTTATCATCTCTGTTTTATAAAATAATTCTTTTTCTTTTCTCATATAGGACTCACACAGATCTGATAAGAGATTTAACACAAAGATAGCAGCCTGTATATCGTTTGCCTTTCTGGCAGACTTATAGGCTTTTAAAAACTTCTTTTCCTTTAATTCAAATGGTTTCGTTTCATAGAGATAAGTCGCAAATGCATCAATCATCGCAATGCGATATTCAGAGGATTTTGTGCAATACAATTTTGCTTGACGTATTTGTTCTTTTGCTTCATTACGCATATTCATTTTATGATAAGCATAGGATTTATAAAAATACATCATCTCATGGGTTTTGCTATGTTTCTCTGCCTCATTTGCATATTGTAATACTTTATCATATTTACCCCATAACAAACTTATCTAAGTGAGATTATTAAAGATGGCAATCATATTAGGTAATGAAAGTTGTCTCATAGCATTTAAACATTGTACATATACTTGTTCAGCCATTGCGTAATCATTCAATCCTGAATACAAGTTTCCTAACAATACATTGCACATGACACCACGCTTTAAATACAGATTTTGATTAAATAAACTGATGGCTCTTTTGATACAATCTAAGCCTTCCACATAATAGCCTTGTTCTACCAATATGATCGTCTTATGATAAAATGCCATAGCCTGTATTTCTATATTGTTACTATGTATAGCCTTACCAAAATAGCTTTCCGCGGTTTTATAATTGTATATACCTGCATAATAAACACCAGCAGTATCATAAAACAATTTCTGAAGTTCCGGTTCTAAATAGTCAATGTATTTATTCAGCCTTTTGATATCTTCTTCATATAAATATTCATCCTCTGCATGATATACACGATAAATAAAAACGCCTAACAACCAAATGATATATTCGCCTTGAAATTGTACACTGGATTTTTGTTGATAAAGCTTTTTGTATATGTCTGCTGTAGGTTCTGATTTAACGATGACCGTAAACAAATCCCAGACCATGTCTGCTATATTCACATTATCTTCAATTGTATGAAACTCCATGCCGATGATCGCATATAACTTTCTTACCGTTTCCTGCGTGAGGTCTTTCTTCCCTGTTTCAAAATCGCTTAATTTAGAAACTGGCACAATTTCCTTGAATTGTGCCAGTCGAAGTCCAGATTCTCTTCTATGTAAGCGAAAGATAGGACCTAAGTGTCTGTTCATATTACCAACCTAAATGTTCTGAGTTAGCAGGCATTACCTCATGTGCGCAATCTTTACTTGTTTTAGGATTTAATCCGCAACGTTTATTGTTTACATGGCCTCCCATACTTGGTGCCAGAGTTAAGACCAGCCCTAAAACCATCATAAATTTCATAACTTTTTTCATAATAACTATTCCTCCTATATATCTGTGTCTTAATTTAACATAGGATCCGTTTTTAATCAATAGGCATATTTCTAGAAAAAACGGACTGTTTTTTCATGTTTTTTGCGCAATTTACGGATAAATGCCACTAGTATTTACCCTTTTTTATACAGACCATCTAAATTTCACAATATTCATCTTAATGACTCTTTACGAAATGTTTTTGATACCGCTGTATGATAATAACAGACAGGATGATCATCAGTATTATCCAGAGGACACAAACAATATTTTTCCAAGGGATCATCATATCCATAAAGATTATGAAAGGTGAAAATCCACCACTCATCCAACTATAAAAGATGTTTACCTCCAACATACGGGATGGGAAAAGAGAACAAAGATAAGCCAACCATCCATCTTGTCTGAAGTTAATAGCAAATGATAAAATCATAAATACGAGCATAAGAATCGCTGTCGCAAATCGATTCTTAGAGAAATAAGAAATGGCCATTGTTACCATACCTATCGCCATAGCTGCTATCAGGGTAAGGAAAAAGGTACTAACGAGAACCTCGCGATAGGTAAATATGAACCGTATCATTTCATAATACCCGGCATCTGCTTGTGGAAATACCGTGAGATCTAAGGATCGCAGAGGAACAAAGATGAATGCTGCCAAAACAATCATGCATAACTGAAGGAATAGAATACCGATTGCTAAAGACATGCCACATAATAGTTTGGCAATCACCAAGCGTTTCGCTCCTTCTTTTGTCGGTATAAGAATCTGATCAGTTTTATAATGTGTTTCTTGTGCAAATATATCCGATAATACGATTATGATAACTAGTAAACTTACAAAGTCAATTTTATTCAAATTTGTTAACAATAAATGATTGCCTACCGTACTGTCATATTGAAGCTGTCCTTGTTTTAATTCTCCTTGATACTTTTTCGCAATTCGCGAAGACGCGTTCGTTATCTCACCACTATGCATCGCATTTTCAAACAATTCTTTTTCTGCTCCTGCCCCTTTTAAGAAACGAGGCAGATATTGATTTACAGAAATATCAACTATCTCAGAAGATATTTGTCCTGCGTTCTCACCATAAAGTTCATGACTTGTGGCATATTGACTATGTCCTGTGTAAATACGTTGATAAAGCATATATACCGGATCTTCTTTATAAAAAACATTGAAAAAGTAATTACCTTTATCATCCATACCATATCCATCAATGTTCATACGTTCCATTCGTTTTCGAACATCTTCTTCCATATACTTACCGGTAGCGGCGCCCTTTAAGAAAGGCTCCCAATCTTTACCGTATATGCGTTCCATCTTTTCCGTATCTATATTCTTACGCTGATACTTCTTCATGATTTTTTGATAATCTTCCTTCATTTTCTGAATGGTATCTTCATTGAAGGGTCCTGCATACTGGTGTAGGTATTCATCGGCATAACGATAATATGCTAAACCATTTGCAACTTTTTGATGATCTGTTGTCTCATAAGTCATTGCCATTATTTCAGATGATGCAGTTGCATGATAAGTCTGATAAATCTGATAGCCACTATAAGCAAATAAAGCTATTAACAATACAACCGTAAATTTTCGTTTCCATAGTTTTTGATATTCACTTTTTAATAAACGCATCATACGGTTTCACCATCCTGAAAATAATAAAGATACAAATCATCTAAATCGGGAATTGCTAATTTCGCATTCGGATAACTTTGTGTATCACTTATAAAACGCAGATGCACACCATCTTGCATGGTATGCTGTTTTACGATGCAATACTTATCAGAAAGAGCAATTGCTTCTCTTGCAGGAAGCACCATTTCCCATACTTTCCCCTGCATATAGGTCAAGAGATTAGCAACGGTATCATGCAGTAAGATACTACCTTCTTTCATGACAAGAATATCATCTGCAATCGTTTCTACATCACTTACAATATGGGTAGATAACAGGATACAACATTCTTGCGATAAGGAGGCGATCAGATTACGAAAGATAATTCTTTCTTTAGGGTCCAGACCTGCCGTTGGCTCATCTAACAGCAACAGCTTAGGTTCATTCAATAAGGCTTGGGCAATCCCCACACGACGTAACATACCACCAGATAATTGACGAAGCTTCTTATGCTTATGTGACTGTAAATTTAGCCTTTCTAAAAGTGTTTCTATACGCTGTTCACTATATTCTTTAGACATGTTTTTCAAAATACTCATATAGGAGAGAAAATCATAGACACTGTAATGTGGATAATAACCGAAATGCTGTGGCAGATAGCCAAGATAACTTGCATATGTATCATATTGTTTCAGCGCATTTATATCCATAAAATGCAAGCTGCCTTTATCAAGAGGAATCAATCCACATATTAATCGCATCAATGTCGTTTTGCCACTGCCATTTGCGCCTAATAATCCATGAACACCTTTACCAAGCTGTAAGGTAACATCTCGTACGGCATGAATTTGTTTAAATGATTTATCCACATGTTCCAACGTTAATTCCATAGTATCGTCCTCCTTGTTTTCATACGATAATTCACTAGCAACATCAAATAATATAAGATGATGCTGACCACGGCTGCCACCAATAGCTGTATGGCGCTTACAAACAACAATACATCTAAACTTTGTATAAGGATTACATAAATACCAAACGATAACACATAAGCACTTCCTGCTTTATATAGCGTATTTAATTTGGTCATGAATACAATCAATAAGCTTTGTAAAATGAAAATCGGTAAGAATCCATACAACAAAACTTCCGCCAGCGCCAGTTTGTCCATAACATATAAGACCAAACACAATATGATGAATTCCACTATTTCCCATACCGCAATACCGGCCATCTTAAAAAGTAATACTCTGCCATCATTGAGATAAACAGGTGCCATGATTTCTTGTGTCTGATAATACTTTCGCCGATAGAGCTCAAATAAAAAACAACTGCCCATTAAAAACATATAGCCACAAACAACAAAGATTGTATTGCTGAAAATGATACTGCCTGCAAGACATATACATAATCCGAGAAAAGACATGCGGATATAGCTTTTTAGTTCCATATGCATAAAACGCAGCAAGAGCTCATTTTTATATGGTGTTTTCATTTGCTGATTCTGCCATTCATTACGACAAGCCGCCAACGTATCGTATAAAGCATCCTGTGAAATATGAGGTTTATCTGTTTTCATCTTGTCTTTCTCCTTTCATCATTTGATATAGCTTTGCTAAAGCTGCTTTATGCCTGGATTTTACACTGGATATTGGCATATCATACACTTGTGCAATTTCACGATAAGTAAGTTGATGGAAATAATGCAATAGGATCACATCCTGTTGGGGCAGCGGTAACTTGCCAATGTTATACAGTAATGTTTCCTGTGCGCATTGCTTTAAAATGCTTTCATGTACATCAATATCATCCCCCAGACCATTCATCCAAGCCTCGCTGTCTTCCATAAGGTGTAGTTTTTGTTTGCGATAAGCATCCACACAAAGATTACTGGCAATGCGGTATAGAAAATGTATCACCTTCCCCTCTTCATGATAGGTTGGCAAATAACGAATAAAACGCAAGAATACTTCTTGGGTAATATCCTTCGCACTATCATCTCCCTGCATCTTACGATAAACAAAGGCGTAAATAGTTGGATATACTTGGGTGATAAAGGTATCCAACGCGGCCATATCGCCATGGCGAATTTTATGTAGTAACCACTTTTCTTTCATGTTCTTTACGCCTCCTCTATATGTTTAACGAATGATCTATGAAAAAGGTCTTAAAAAAAGAAAGTTTTTTAAACTTTCTCATGATCCTTTTGCATTTTCCGAATTTCTTTTGCCAAAGCGTATGCCAGTTTACGATGATTTTCTTCATCCATATGCACACCATCCGCTTTACTGGCGCAGGCAACACTGGCGGCATCAAAGAAATAACAATGATATTGTGCGCAGATTTCTTGTATTGGCTTTGCCATATGCCTTGCCACCTGATAACTCCTTTCATGGAATTCGCCTGCCCATGGTGAAGTTGTCAAAATCGTTTCGCCCAAGGCAATCGGTGAAACCACCAAAATCTTAGGAATGGCATAACGTTCATAAAGAAAGGGATTCTGCATGATCTTAATATTTTCCCTGACTCCCTTTGCGATCATCTCGGCATTCAAATGATACATGGTTTTCAGATCGTTAGTTCCCAGCATCATAATGATAAGATCCAGAGGCTGATGGGTTCGCAATAGCATTTCCAAAACAGCACTGCCACATCTTCCCTTGCCATAAGGATCCTCATGAACCAAAGTACGTCCATTTAATCCCTCTTCAATAATTTCATCCTGTGGGAATTGCTGTGCTAATACCTTTGGCCAACGATGCGCAAAACGCATTCCACTTGTTGGATCATATCCCCAAGTATTACTATCCCCATAACATAAAATACGCATAACTTTCCTCCTTTTATATCATTTAAAGCTTTCCCTGTTTTTTTAAATCCAGTAATATTTATATTGGCTTTTATTTATGAAACATCATCCCAATAAGTTTTCTAGTTCTGTACAAAATCGATATGGATTTTCCGGATACAATAAGACATCTTTTCCTTGTTTGGTATGAATACACACTTTATCCTTCGCATATCCGATATTAAAGGTATCCTGTTGTTTCACAGATACGATTTCATCATAGCGCAAATATCCTCCTTTGCGATTCCACAATGCCTTATGATAACGCAAACCCTCTTCATCAAATACATAAATATTGGTTGGCGTATGAAAGCCATATTGCCATATCGTATAAAAAAGAAACAACATTGCCAATAATAAGGTCATATGGCACAACATATCATAAGAAATCGGCAACATACATGCGATTATCAAGAAAAACAAAACATAGTTTGTTATCATTTTACGACTGCGAAAGCTCAACTCTCCCAGTTCAATTTCTTTTTCCATTACCATTTTCCCATGCTGATACACTTTATTTGCTCCTAAGTAATTTAAGATGGCATAAAGAGGCCATAAATATGCCACCACACGAAAATACATCGCAGGGAAATCAAATAAAAATCCCAGTGCCCATAATGCATCCATGTAGAAGGACGGTGTAAAGACAAGTGCCGGTATGAGTAAAACTTCAAAATTCTCATCAATCCCAATCACCTGCTGATATGCGAAACGCAATAAATAATAATAGGTTACGGCGCCGATGATACCGACAGATAAATTAAAATAACTATAAGATATTTCTTCCCCATGAATCTCTTTATACCCATAAGCAATGCTGAATATCATAAATGCCAGTAATACCGATCTGGCTAATTCAATGTATAAGTTTTTTAAAGTATCCATCTGACGTTCATCCAATGGTGCTTTTCCTTTTGTTTTTCCATAACGTATGATATCTTTCAACAAGCTTTGTTTCGGCTGTTTCATTCCCATTCCTCCTTATCATAGGACTCATCCCAAAATAAATCATCTAAATGTTTATGCAACGCAATACAGATATTGATACAAAGCTTAATGCTTGGATTATACCTTCCTGCTTCAATCAACCCAATGGTCTGTCTGGTCGCTCCAACTTTTTTTGCTAATTCTTCTTGTGACATATCCAGTTCCATACGGGCCATCTTGATCTTGAGATTTTTCATATCGCATATCCCTTCTTTATCGTTTTTATTATAGGTGGATGAGAGAGGAAAAGCAAGGCTTTATGAAAGTTATATCTTACAAATGCAAAATATATATTGCATTTTAAAGAAACTTGCTTTATAATGCAGCTAACAATAGGAGGGACAAAATGAAACTAGAAGTACACGACTTGCATAAAAGCTTTCAAGGCAAAGAAGTACTGCATGGAATTTCTTTTACCATTGAAAGTGGCAAAGCTTTAGGTCTATTGGGGCGTAACGGCGCGGGGAAATCAACAACCATTCGCATTCTGATGGATGTATTCAAGGCAAATCAAGGAACACTTCTCATGGATGGAAAGCCATTTCATGCGAAGGAATATAACATCGGCTATTTACCAGAAGAAAGAGGCTTATATCCCAAAAAGAAAGTATCTGAGCAATTGCTTTATTTAGCTGAGTTACGAGGTATGAAAAAAGCCGAAGCCAAAAGCAACTTGAAAAAATGGTTAAAACGTTTGCATATTGAAGAATATGAATCACGTGTTTTAGAAACACTGAGTAAAGGAAATCAGCAGAAAGTTCAGTTAGCACAGACTTTGATGAATGATCCGGATATCGTAATTTTAGATGAGCCATTTTCCGGTTTAGATCCGGTAAATTCACAGATCTTACAAGAAGTCGTACAAGAGCAAATACAAGCCGGTAAGCTTGTCATCTTTTCTTCACACCAAATGAATTATGTTGAGGAATTTTGCGAAGATATTGTAATCTTGCATCATGGCAATGTCGTTTTACAAGGCAACCTGAAACAAATAAAAAAAGCATTTGGTCATAACCGTCTCGTATTACGTCCAAATGAATCATGTGCTGGCACCTTTGAGGACACTTTAAAACAATGTCAAAATATGATCAATCTGTACACAAAACAAGCAGAGGATTATATCGTAGAATTAAAGGAAGGTATTGATAAGCAGATGCTGTTCGCATATCTTGTGAATCATCATATTGATATCGACGTATTTAAGATATATGAGGCATCACTTACAGACATTTTTGTAGCAAAGGCAGGTGATGAAGAATGAGAGCCTTTTTTATCGTTTTAAAATTTGAATTGGAAACTATGCTAAAAAAGAAATCTTTTCTGATTTCCACCATATTAGTAGCAATAGCTGCCTTTGCTTTATTATCCTTCCCTCGCTTTCTATCAAATGACAGCGAAAATAAGGACACCCAAAAAGTTGATAAGGTCATGATCATACAGGATATGAAACAGATCTTACAAGATGACAATTTGATCAAGCAACAATTTCCTGCTTATAAGGTTCTGCGCACCACGCAGTTGGATGAATTAAAAAAACAAGTAACTGATGGGAAAGCAGATATTGGTTTTGCCATAAACGATGCTACGCATTTCACTTATTATATAAAAAATTCAAGTTTACAGGATACACGTCCAGCTAAGTTTGAAGATTTGATGAAAAAGCAATACCAAGCAAAGGAGTTCAAACGTCATCATTATGATGCGACAACCATTGAAGCTATTTATCAGACACCGATTCAATCCAAAACAACCGTGTTGGGAACCGATGGCAGCAGTAACTATTATTACACCTATGCATTGATCCTCCTTCTTTATATGATGATCATGATTTACGGTAATCAAGTTGGTGTAGGAGTTGCAAGTGAGAAAAGCAACCGTGCTATTGAAATACTAACAACCAGTACAACATCAAATACCTTAATTTTCGGCAAGGTCATTGCCGGCGCAATTACAGGGGTTCTGCAGACTGCCCTTATGTTAGGTTCTTTCCTGTTGGCATATCAAGTAAATGCAGATGTGTGGAATCATGCATTGGATAAATTTTTACACATTCCTTCCATCGTATTATGGACCTTCGCATTATTTGGCATGTTAGGCTATTTGCTCTTCAACTTCCTGTTTGGGGCGATTGGTGCTTTATGTTCGAAAGTCGAAGAAGTAAATGGGGCAACCATGCCGATTCAGCTACTGATTATCGCGGTTTTCATCTTGAGTTATGTAAGCTTGCAGATGCCAGATACGCTTCTTGCCAAAATCGTTGGTTTTGTACCCTTTACCTCCTGGATGTGTATGTTCATCAATGTTGCCGTTGGCTCTGCTACCGTATGGGAAATCATTATTTCCTGGTGCCTATTGGCAGTTACGACCATTGCCATGGGAATTTTAGGGGCGCGCTTATATCGCAGAGGAACATTGAGTTATGGCAATACGGTTTCATTAAAAACAATCGTACAAGCCTTACGTCATCATGAATAAAAAAATATTATAAATCATAACCAAAGTCATTTGTTTCTATATTCTCTTGTAAACAAATGGCTTTTTTTATGGTTATTGGGAAAAGTAACAGACATCCCTGATAAGATACACCATATAACATTTCCTATTTTGCATAGTATACGTTGGATAAAAAGAAAAGAGGTGAAACTTCATTATAAGAACATGCCTTTTCCACAAGTAACGCGCGTAATGAAAAGCCTTTTTTACAGTTGTCTGATACAGCAAAACATAGTTGTATCTCACGTTTTCATTGATATCCTTCTAAACTAGGCACTTGCTTATGCCATTTTGCAAGTAAGCGCATAGGATACGACGGATATTCAAAATCCATGCGGCGAGGTGATAAAATGGAATATGAAGATACGTTTGAACAAGATGATTACGATTATGAAGAAGAACCTTTTCAGGGACGAAACGATTGTCCGCTAAGTTGCTCATGCGAGCCTTGCATTACTCCTGTGAATACTTGTGGATGTGCATGTATTGGGCCAAGAGGTCCTAGAGGATTCCGTGGTGCCACTGGGCCTACAGGACCTACCGGAGCTACTGGTGCTACTGGACCTGGTGTAGGAGCTACCGGGCCTACCGGGCCAACAGGTGCCACGGGAGCGACCGGCGCGAATGGTGCTACCGGGCCTACCGGTCTGCAAGGACCAACCGGTGCAACAGGAACAACCGGCGCATCTGGTATTACAGGAGCTACTGGTCCTACTGGAGCAAATGGTGCAACTGGACCTACTGGACCACAAGGTCCAACAGGTGCTACCGGACTTCAAGGTTTCGCAGGAATCACGGGAGCTACTGGACCTGCTGGAGCTACCGGACCTACCGGAAATACCGGACCTACTGGAGCGAATGGTGCTACAGGCATTACAGGAGCAACCGGTCCTACCGGCATTACAGGAGCCACCGGCGCTACTGGTTTACAAGGGCCTACGGGAAATACCGGGGCAAATGGCGCTACGGGGCCTACCGGTGCTACGGGCGTTACAGGTACTATTGGGCCTACCGGGCCAACCGGAGTAACCGGTGCTACCGGAGCTACCGGGGCAACTGGCATTGGTATTACTGGGGTAACCGGAGCCACCGGCGCAACCGGCGCAACTGGGGTGACCGGACCAACAGGGCCTACCGGACCTACTGGCCCTACCGGTGCTACGGGTGTTGCTGATACGTTGACAGTTAGAAGCACAACGACTGCAGAACCGGGTACACCGGCATCTGTCACAGATTCAGGTGGTCCTAATCATATCTTAGACTTCGTCATACCACGCGGTGCTACCGGTACAGATGGCGAAGATGGTATCACTGGTCCTACCGGCCCAACCGGTGCTACAGGTGCAACAGGACCTACCGGGGTAACCGGTGCTACGGGAGCTACAGGTGCTACCGGTGTTGTTGCTGTCAGTGCTTCTTGTGCATGTGTAAGCCAGATGAAACACTTACTCGAACAGCTGATTGCTCTTTATCCAAATGAAAACGTCATTGTCAGTATGGAAAGTGGCAATAATGCAAGTGGTCGTCTCGGTTCCTTACTGCCTTCTCCTAACAACAACCCTCATAGTGGTATTTTGCAATTGGTCAACTCGCAGGGGAAACCATCCGAAGCCATTTCCATCTGCCATATTGCATCAATTAAACTTACCAGTGCTTCCTACAACAATGCTATCACATATCTGTCTGTACCAACACCAATACCAACTGGTTGTGACTTTGATTGTGAAGAAGCAGAGCGTATGTACTTGCCAGTAGGTACTACTGGTGTATCTATCAATGCTGGAGGTCAGACTGTAGGAAACGGTATGGTATTAAAGAATGAATTTGGTATGATCGTTCTTGTCGGTAATGGTTGTGACAACCCTACTTTCGTATCGGCCTGCAAAGCAGAAATCATCACGAAATAATATACCATCCCCATATGTATTTCATAAGCCACCAATAACGGTGGCTTTTGTCATTTATAGAAACTTCTTCACATTTTCAAAGCTTCTATTCTTGATCTTTTCACTTTCCCATCCTCCTTATCTTTTGCCCTTTCAAAACATTCTGGTACTAACGATAAGAAATATTTATGTATCTATTAGAATTTTTGAAAAACCGTTCCTCCTATTCAAAAAAATTTTTTAAGGGTTTACAATGAAATCAGTTATGACATACATAATGGAAGTCAAAGATGAATATCCTACAATGACTCTTATGTACAAGGATGAAGGAGGTAGTTACCATGTCGTATGAATTGACATACGAAGAGATGAATCATGTATTTGATTCACTCAGGCTGCATTATAAGATTTATGCACCAAAACGATTAAAAAATGCCGGAAGATATTGCAATACAGATATTATTCGGTATAAAGAAATCCGTAGTCTTGAAGAGATTGAATGGAATGAGCGCAGTCAATATTCGCCAAAGGAAGTCTTCTATCCAATCAATCAGACATTATTTCATTTCACTGAATATGGCTTTATGGAAAGTCAGATTTTTGATAAAGATCTGCTGATTTTTGCCCGTTCTTGTGATATTCACGGTATAAAACGTCTGGATAAGATATTCTTAGAAAATGGCAATGAAGTAGATCCTTATTATAAGCGTATGCGTGATAAGGTTCATTTTATCTTGATGGAATGTCCGGAAGAAGGCTGGGAATCTTGTGCTTGCTGCAGCATGGGTACAAATAAAACAGATGATTATGATTTAGCTATACGCCCTTATGAAGAAGAAGGACGTGTCTTGGTAGAATGTAAGAGTGATCAATTTACATCTATTTTTAACACATATCCGAAAACAACCTATCAGCCAGCATTTGTGAAAAAGAATGAAACCGTTATTCATGTTCCAAAGATAACGGAAGACATGGTAGCGGACATCTATGCTTTCGACATGTGGAAGGATTATCAGACACGCTGTATTGGCTGTGGCGCATGTAATTCCGTATGCATCACCTGTTCTTGCTTCAATACCATTGACACGACTTATACGGAAAATGGAAAAAGCGGTGAGCGCAGACGGACCTGGACCGGCTGTATGAATGATGGATTCACCACAGTAAACGGCGGGCATGCTTTCCGTGACGATTATCAAGATCGTATGCGATTTAAGACAATGCATAAGGTTTATGACTTTCAGAAACGTTTTAAAACCGATTATCAGATGTGTGTCGGCTGCGGTCGCTGTGATGATATCTGTCCGGAATATATTTCATTTACGCATATCATAAATCGCTTGTATGAGGAAGTAGAAGCAAGAAAGGAGGCAAAGGCGGATGAATAACCCCTGGTTACCTGAAAAACATCGTATTTTAGATATCATAGAAGAAACGGATTTAGAATCTACATTTGTAGTAGAATTCCCAAATGCCTCGATACGGCACGGACAATTCTTTGAAATCTCTTTGCCAAAAATTGGCGAAGCTCCTATTTCCGTAAGTAGTTTTACTGATTCCACGGTAGAATTTACAATTCGCCGCGTGGGAAAGTTAACAAACGTCATCTTCGATTTAGCACCTGGGGATGATTTATATATTCGCGGTCCTTATGGCAATGGGTTTCCATTAGAATCATTTAAAAATAAACATGTTGTGGTAATTGCCGGTGGAACCGGTGTTGCCCCTGTCCGTAGTACGCTAAAACACTTCCTTCATCATCCACAGGATTGTAAGGATGTATATGCCATTGCCGGATTTCGTGATCCTTCTCACACTTTATTTGAAAATGATTTAAAAGCCTTTGTCAATGCACCCCATTTTCATACGACCCTAACTTTAGATAATGGGCAAAAAGAGGGATTTAAAGAAGGCTTTGCGATGAATTATGTAAAAGATATACCTTTTCAGGAATGGGGCGAAGATTATGCCGTCATCATTGTCGGCCCGCCAGTCATGATGAAATTTACAGCTCAGGAATGTATGAAATATGGTGTTCAAGAAGAGCACATCTACGTATCCTTTGAACGTAAAATGTCCTGCGCTTTAGGTAAATGCGGTCACTGTAAGATTAATGAAACTTATGTCTGCCTGGAAGGTCCTGTCTTCCCTTATACCAAGGCGAAGACATTGATGGATTAAGGAGGTAACGTTATAATGGCTAAAGATATGAATATTGGTGCCTTGCGTACCAACTGTTTCCGTCAATCAAAAGTAAAAGGTGAATATATGTTACAAATGCGTGTCCCTGCCGGCCTTATCGAGGCTAAATATTTAGGCTTTGTACAGCATCTTGCGACAACTTATGGGGATGGCACCTTCCATTTTGGATCTCGTCAATGTTTTGCGATTCCCGGCATTAAATATGAAAATATTGATAAAGTAAATAAAGAATTAAAGGATTACTTAGAAGATATCGAGGTGGCACAATGTGGTGTGGACATGGATACGTCTGCCGGATATCCGACGATCGGTGCACGAAACATCATGGCGTGTATCGGCGGTATTCATTGTATTAAAGCAAATATTAACACGCAGGAAATAGCCAAGAAGATTGAAAAGGAAGTCTTCCCTAGCCACTATCATATCAAAGTAGCGGTTGCTGGCTGTCCAAATGATTGTGCCAAGGGACATTTTAATGACTTTGGGATTGTCGGCTTAACTAAACCCATTTATGATCCTGATTTATGTATCGGTTGTGGCAGTTGTGTCAAAGCCTGTGAATCTCATGCGACCAGAGTTTTGAGCATGGTAAACAATCGCATAGAAAAGGATGCTTGTTGTTGTGTTGGCTGTGGTGAATGTACGTTAGTTTGTCCTACCAATGCCATGCGCAGAAGTCCAAAACCATTCTATCGTATTTTGATTGGCGGCAGAACGGGGAAACAATATCCAAGGATGGGAAAAACATTTGCGGACTTCTTAAGTGAAGAAGCTGTGCTTGCTATCATTAAAAACTGGCAAGCGTTCTCTGCGGATGTCTTAAAAGGTCAGCCACGTTATCTGCATGGCGGTCATCTATTGGATATGGCAGGTTATGAGAAATTCAAAGAAATGATGCTTAAAAATGTTACGTTAAATCCGGAAGCACGCATTGCGGAAAATGTCTATTTTGCCGAAACAGAATATCGCGGCAGAATACATGTAAAACCAGTAAAATAAAAAATTGCTTGGAGGGGAAATATTATAAAAGAGGTCATGAAAACGGCCTCTTTTTTGTGTTTTTACTCTCACTTGTTAATGCTTCGAAAAAATCTAGCATTGGTAATTCCTCCTACCTAAAAAAGTTCTTTTACAAATGGTCATGTATCATTCACCATTTCTTAAATCTTGCTCATTTCCTCATCGTTATACAAACACATCATTACATATTGGTTTTACTTGAACCCCTCTATAAGTTCTGATTTTTTGTTCAGCAGATGGGACTTGTTTATCGTATATTCTTATCAATATAATCTAAATAAGGCTTTCTATTCACTTTTTCTGCATTTCCTTTATACCAATCAAATGCCTCTCTTAATCCTACAGATATCGGTTTTACATCATGCATAAGCTTATATTGTTCAGAAACATCCAGATAATATTCATAATCATAGAAACAAAAATAGTTTCTTTGTTCTATATCCCCATACACATATTCATATGCGGTTTGTTTCCCAACAACATGATAACAAAGGGCAACCCATTCCCGAATTGATATAGTATCTTTATTTCCTACATTAAAAATATGTTGAGCCGGTTTTTGTTTCAAAAGTATATCTATAAATCGGCATAGATCATGAATATGAAAAAACTGTAACTTCATTTCCCCATCTTTTGGTAAATAAAACTTCCTATCTGCCAACGCACATTCAAATACAAAAGCTTCTCTATATACATTGTTCATTTGCCCATATAAATAAGGTGGTCTAAGGATATAGGCATTGGGATTTCTTTTCAACAAAGCCGTTTCTGCTTCAATTTTATCAATTCCGTATTTCCCCCAATAGTTATTAAGCCCTACTGGAGAATCTTCTTTAAAAGGCTGTGAAAGATTTTCAGGATATACAGCACTTGAGCTGATCAAAATATAATCTTCATAACTGTCTAATGCAGCTAATAACTTTTCGACATCATCAGAAGTATATGCTGTATCAATCACAACATCAAAATGAAAATCGCGAAGAAGATTTCCTAAATTATGTCTGTCTGCCTGGATCAGCTTTACCCCTTTTGATTGCTTTTTGCTATTACGATTTAATACATATACATCATAATGCTTCTTAACATAATACTCTGCAATATATCTGCTTACAAATACTGTTCCACCAGTTATAAGTACTTTTTTCATGCAATCCTCCCAACCGATAGCTTTTTAAGCCGTGTATTTCCATATTATTATGCCATCTTAATTGCTATTACGCAATGAATAGTGCACGATTATGAGAAACCCATATCTTCCTTCATGTTCAAGATGCTTACATTTTTTTTACATTCAGGATGTTTTATTTATCCGATTTTATGTAGAATCATCAAAACAACAATACCGTTAAAACAGGTGAAAGAGGAAGTGGCTTATAAACATATGGTGGTAAATACACAGCCTATGCACATATCTAAAATCTTTCAAATATACCTTACCATTATTAGCATGTGTCTGAAAAAATATGATAATCTTAAACACTAATATCCTTATATGATATGCCTTATTTTATACTCCTGCATCATAGCCGTAACTAATATAAATAATGCTCATAAAATAACAAGAATGGAGGTAAAGTATGAAATACACAAATTGGAATTGCGAATGTTGTCCGCCGTGTCCTTGCTGTTGTGATGATGGAATCCCTCCTATAGGACCAACCGGTGCGACCGGTGCGACTGGGCCTACTGGTGCAACTGGGCCTATTGGAAATACCGGAGCTACTGGGCCTACTGGTGCAACCGGACCTATTGGAAACATCGGAGCTACTGGACCTATTGGTGCAACCGGACCTATTGGAAACACCGGAGCTACTGGACCTACCGGTGCAACCGGACCTATTGGAAATACCGGAGCTACCGGACCTATAGGAGAAACAGGCGCGACAGGGCCTTTGCCTCAAGTTGAAGTGATTGGTACAACAACTTTAGCACCTGGCTCTTTAGCAAGTGTTACTTCCAGCATAACTCCAGATGGCATCGCCTTAGAATTTGGCATTCCACAAGGCTTGCCGGGTATACTGCCTGAAATTGCATTTGCCAGCTTCATCACTTTTGCTGCCAGCTTCACCAATGCCACACGCATCCCTTTTGGCACACTTACGGAAGATGACACTGGTCAGATTCGCCAAATTTCCGATACAAATCTTGTGATAGAACCCGGTTATTATGTCATATCCTATCACGTATCTGCCCTGTTAAATCCACAAGGCTATATGCAGATAACACCATACTATAATGGTGCTCCCCATATTGAAACGGCCATTTATTTTATGAATGCCGCTGATAATACAAGTGCCTATGGCTCTAACACCTTTATCATACGTATGATTTCTGCAAGTGATTTCTTCCTTACGTTTAACGCCAATGCAAGAGCTACCGAGGGTACTTTAACATTGACGATTATTAAATTAAGGGATATCACATAAACCACTTCCCTGTTCATCTAGTGCCATCTGCATCAGCCAATACTTTTCACTAGATTGCGTAGAACATACGTAATCTTTTTCTTCATAAGAAAAAAACATCTCTGTTCTATTCATGTATATCAGCTCCTTTCATAATAAAGCCACTTTGTAGTTAAACCAAGTGGCTATGTAAACGTTATAAATCATTATTTGGGTTTCCAAAATCTTTAGGGGTCTAGACTTAAGGGGTCACTTTAGGGGGTTATTTCCTACAATTTTATAACTATATTTTAGTTCTTTGTAATTTACTTAAATAATTGCAATTTCTAATACTCATCTTCCAAATCTATAATTTCTATAATCTCCAATTTATTATTATCTAACAACATACGTAATCCATGTTGCATAGATATAGAGGTGTCAACATAAAGATGTTTTTGATATTCCGTACATCCAAAAAACATCTGCTTGTTTTTATGATTAATCTTTAACGTCATTGGTTTCCCACAGCAAGAACAAAGAAGACTATGATAAGACATAGAAGTTGACTCTGTTAATTGGTTAGCAGCTAATAAGACACCACTTACATTTTTCGCTCCTGCCGCATATAGTGTTTTTGCTACTTCTAAAAAAGTTGAACCTGAAGAATACACATCATCCATAAGTAAGATACTTTTACCAGCTATATTTTCTGTAACTTCAAAAGCTCCTTTAACGATTTCTTTTCTGTTAAATAGATTATTTCCTTTTTGAGAAAAATCTTTATTACACTTTAAGATGCTTTGAAGCTCCAATTGATTATTAGTACATCTTTTTAAATGAAGTGAAGCGAATCTATCAAAACGCTTGTTTTTTATTTCAATAGGTTTTAATGGAATAGCCGTAAGAATATCTATTTTCTCTTTTTTATTTATAAAATTTATTGCTAAATCAAAGAACAAGTCTATGACCTCTACATAATTATCTTTAAATTCCTTTACTAATACAGAAAGTGGATCGTCTAATAAATATTGATGTCCTTGAGAATAATATCTACCTCCAAAATATAGTGTCAAAGGTTCTTGCTGTCCATTTTCTAATTGAACAATAGTTTCACTTTTCAATAATGACATTTTTTTACGTGATTTACTGTATGTTGCGAAAACCTCAGCACCATAACCTTTTCTTTCCTTTAATAAAATTTGATCCAAAGTATCTAATGCCGTATATGTGAAATCAGGGGTACTTTTTAGAAACTCTTTGGTTAATTCTCCAGCTAAAATAGTACCTATATGATTTTGCATCATTTCTTTCAAAAACAAAGCATTGCTGCTAATAGCAATCAAGGAATAGGATTCACATTTAGCAATACTTAATATTTCTTGTAACAAAGAGGAGATATCAAAGTACTCTATTGTATCTTGTGTTTTTTCAACATCGTTATTCCAAAAATCTTTAACCTTAAACACTTTGACATCTTTCAATATAGATGTAAATGGATATTCAAGATAATCTTGACATAGAGAATCCATATCCAAAATGATTGCTTGAATGTTATCTGCATCAGTCCATTTCCACATCACTGATTTCCTCCATATCTGATTTATTGAATAGATCAAGTAATAATTCATTTTTGTTCAGAATTTCTAAAACTTCTTTTAATGTACGAAATGCAAACGCACCTTTTAAAACATATTTAGTGGGCCATTTGATTAGTGGATTATTAATAGCAGACTGGGGAATTAACACATCTCGTCCTTGTTTTAAGGCATAGTCTGCTTGTTTTAAAGCACCACTTGTTTCACCAGCTTCCATTATGATTGTTGCCAATGATATACCACTCATCGTTGCATTACGGGTAGGAAAATTCCATCTGTTTACAACATTACATGGTGGAAATTGAGAAACAACCAATCCCTTTTTTTCTATTTCCATCTGGAGATTTCTATTTTCTTTCGGATAATACTGGTTGATTGGAGTACCAATGACTGCAATCGTTCTTCCTCCATATTTTAGTGCCGAACGGTGTGTTGCAGTATCAATTCCTTTTGCCAAACCTGCATTGACTACAATGTTTCTTTGAATTAACGATTTAACTATTCTTTCAGTCTTTTCCATTGAATCCAAAGATGCATTCCTACTTCCCACAACACATACTGATTTTTCAGCAAGTAAATGAACATTTCCCTTTAAAAAAAGATAGGGTGCAGCTTCTTTAGTTTCTGCAAGCAGCTTAGAATAAATGTCATCACCTTTTTTCACAAGAACAACATCATTTGGCAATGATAGAAAACTCTCTTTTACTCTAGTGTATTTGTTATAAAAATCTTTCTCACTGACTTTTAAAAGAGATGATAGTAAAGGAATATTTATTGGCAGTCCTCTATGAAAATCGAAATTATTAACTTTTTGAATCTGTTCTATAAACTGGCAAGTACGTTTATCGTTGTTATTGAAATACTGTTGAATTGTATAATAAAGGATAGCATCACGGACAAAAGAGTTGTTTATATCAAAACAATCTGCATTTTGGGGATTGGCTTTATTAGATACATTTACAATTTTACGTTTTTCCAAATCGCTTTTCAAAAAAAGCATAACAGATTTACTAACTTTTATGGGATCAATTCTTTTTTCATGAACAAGCTGATTTAATCTCTGTGTCGAAATATTCAAATATTCCGCTGCTTCACTAGATGTAAAAATATTTTGCATTAATTCCATAATCTCTTTTCTTTCCATCTAACTCGCTTCCTCTCTGTTTAGATATATTGTACTATTACTCTTGATGATTATCAAGAGAGTAATGAAAGCTGACAATAAAATATTTTACATCAAGGGTATAGGGATTATCCCTAGAAAAGGGGAAGGAGTGAGGATGCCTACATGGCTATCCGTATCCAGTGCTTGCTGGTATAGTGTATTTACATTCGAATAATTATACATTGCAGGTATATCT
>NZ_CEVYEL010000033.1:0-30401 GCF_982403165.1 Longicatena sp. | reverse complement strand
CCGTATTGTTACGCTGGTAAGCGTAGCCTGAATCTGAGCCCCTTGGGGCGATTACTTAAAAACCACCAGCTAAGCTGGTGGATATTTATTTTGAATTGTTAAGTTTAGGTAAGCAATATTCAAAAAGTGTTGTTTTTATTTTTTCATCTATTATTCTTGTGCCACCTGCATAAACAAATCTTTCTGTTCATTCAGCTTCTTAAAGAAAATCTTAAAACTTCCTGAAAATCCATTCAATCTAATAGGTAGGATGGTCAATTCTATGGTAAAATAAAAGGCGGTTGGTGATAACATGAAGAGTTTATATGATTTTAACTATGAGCAAATGGCAGAATTGGCACTTTCTCATGAATGGAAGAAATTTCGCGGACACCAGATTTTTCAATGGCTGTATCGCAAACGGGTAACCTCTATTGATGAAATGAGTGATTTGTCAAAGGAAACAAGAGAAATTCTAAAAGCAAACTATGCTTTGAAGCCATTGATTTTAAAAGATAAACAAGTATCCAGTGATGGTACAACAAAATATTTATTTGCCTTGGAAGATGGCTCCTTGATCGAAAGCGTCTTAATGCAGTTTGATTATGGAAAAAGCATCTGTGTAACAAGCCAAGTTGGTTGTAATATGTCCTGTGCGTTTTGTGCCAGTGGTTTAACGAAGAAAAAACGCAATCTTACCAGTGGTGAAATGGTTGCACAGGTGATGTATGTACAACAGGATTTGGATAAACAAGAAGAGCGTTTAAGCCATATCGTTGTTATGGGTACTGGAGAGCCATTTGATAATTATGAAAATGTGATGAATTTTTTAAGTACGGTGAATCATGATCGTGGCTTAGGTATCGGGGCAAGACATATTACGATTTCGACTTGCGGTGTCGTTCCTAAGATCTATGAATTTTCAAAGGAACATACCCAGTATAACTTAGCGATTTCTTTGCATGCGCCTAACAATACGCTGCGTGATGAGCTGATGCCGATCAATCACGCCTATCCTTTGGAAGAACTCATGAAGGCAATTCGTCAGTATGTAGCAGAAAACAATCGACGTTTAACTTTTGAGTATATCTTATTAAGAGGTGTCAATGATCAAAAAGAGCATGTGAAACAGCTAGCGAAACTATTGCGTGGTTTAAATGCTTATGTAAATTTGATTCCTTACAATGCAGTGGATGAGAAAGGTTTTCAAGGTGTTGATCATGCCCATGCAATGGTCTTTTATGATGCCCTCATGAAAGAAGGGATTCGCTGTACGATTCGTAAGGAGCATGGAGCGGATATTGATGCGGCATGCGGACAGTTAAGAGTGAAGCATTTACGCAAAGAAGCAAAAGAAAGGCAGGGAAACTAGCTTGAAGTATTATGGAAAGAGTCATATCGGCTTGCGTCGTAAAAATAATCAGGACAGTATCTGTCTGGCAGAAAATCAACAGCATGCTTTATTAGCCGTTGTCTGTGATGGCATTGGCGGAGGTAAAGCCGGTGATGTGGCGTCCGCATTGGCCGCAGAACATATGAAAAAAAGCTTTGAACAAGCAGTATTATGCCATAAAAATGATGTAGAAGTAAAACAATGGCTGAAAGGTGTCATTCAGGAAGCAAACGATTTGATTTTTACGCAGGCAACCAGACGAGAAGAACAGCGCGGTATGGGAACAACCATGGTTGGTATCTTGCATTGTCCGGATGCGACCTATGTGTTTAATGTCGGGGACTCTCGTACCTATGGGTTATATGAAGATGATTTTTTATGTTTGACAGAAGATCATTCCTATGTGGCTGATTTATTAAAACGCGGTGAAGTGAGTGAAGAAGAAGCGAAGCATCATCCTAATCGCAATGTGCTGACAAATGCTTTGGGTATTTGGGATAGTGTAAAGGTTGATATCAATAAGGTCAAAGAAGATTATAAGATGCTATTAGTGTGCAGTGATGGTCTTCATGGCTATGTAAGTGAAGAATTAATCCGCCATATCATGGAAAGTGATTGTGCATTACAGGCAAAGGTAGATTTATTAATTCAAGCGGCATTAGATGCCGGTGGTTATGATAATGTTAGTGTCATCCTTGTGGATAAGGAGGATGCAGCAGATGAATAGAATGCAAAAAATGATAGCAGAACGCTATATCATCAAAGACAGTATCGGAGAAGGCGGCATGGCAGATGTGTATCTGGCTGAGGATACGATCTTGAATCGTGAGGTTGCCATCAAGGTGCTGCGTGGAGAATTAAGCAAAGATCCAGTCACGTTATTGCGCTTTCAGCGTGAGGCAAGTGCGGTCAGTAAGCTTTCGCATCCCAATGTCGTTGATGTCTATGATGTAGGAGAATATGATGGGCATCATTATATTGTCATGGAGTATGTCAGAGGAAGAACCTTAAAACAGTTGATCAGTCAGCGTGGAGCCTTGCATAAGGAAGAGGCCGTTGATATTATGATTCAATTAACCAGTGCAGTACAGCATGCGCATGAGCATAACATCATCCATCGTGATATCAAACCGCAAAACGTCTTAGTGAAGGATGATGGAACAATCAAGATTACGGATTTTGGTATTGCGCTGGCACATGATTCAGTACAGTTGACCCAAAGTGATGCAGTACTGGGCAGTGCGCATTACTTAGCACCGGAAACTACCAGAGGGGAAACACCTACGAATCAGGTTGATATTTATGCTTTAGGAATTGTTTTCTACGAATTGTTGACAGGCAGCGTCCCTTTCCGCGGTGATAATCCGGTACAGATCGCCATGAAACACCTACGTGAGGAAGTACCTAGTGTATGTGAATTTAATCCTACCTTGCCTCAATCAATTGAAAATATCATTATCCATGCGACGGTAAAAAACCGCAAATTGCGTTATCAAAGCACCAAAGAAATGTTATATGATTTAGAACATTGTTTAGATGCATCAAATGCGCATGTAAAAAAACTCAGCTTTGCGCAGGAACAAGATCCTACCCTGATCATGAAGGAACAAAAAAAGGTGACTCAACATAAACCGCGACAAGCAAAAGTGATGGAAATACCGGATGAAGATGACCATCCGCAAAAAGCGGAACAGCAAAAAACAAAGAAGAAAAAGCACAAAACACCACTCATAATTGGCATTTGTATCGCTATTGGAGCACTTGTGGCTTTCATGATTTTCACTAATATCATGTCGCCGAAAGAAGCGGCCATTCCAGAAGTTATTGATCTTGCGAAAGATGAAGCTATCACCAAATTAAGTGAAGCAGGATTTGCTAAGGATAAGATCAAAATCGAAGAGAAATTAACCGATGATAAAAGTTCTGGTACGGTAGTAGATATTTATCCAAAAGCGGGCAGTAAGTATAAAACTAGTGATCCTATTACGTTAACGGTTTCAAAAGGTACGTATTATATCGTCGAAGATTACAAAAATCGTCCATATGAAGATGTGAAAAAGGAATTAGAAGAATATGCACCTAAGGTGAAGCTCATTGTTAAAGAAAAAGAGAATGCAGAGTATAAACCAGGGTACATTATCGAACAAAGTGGTTTAAATATTGGCGAAAAGCTGGATCCACAGCAACCTTGTGAATTATATGTAACGGTAACAAAACGCGTGGAATTTACGATTCAGCTGAATGGTAAAACAGTGGAAGAAGCACAGAACATCTTGGGGGAAAAAGGAATCATCCCGGTATTGGTACAAATGGATAAACCAGAGGATGAAGAAGATGTTGAGGAAGGAGTTGTGGTCAAGAGTGATCCTGTAGAAGGCAGTTGGTACATACAGGAGGGCTCTAATACGATCACATTGTACTACTATTGATGGAAACAGGAAGAATTATTAAAATCATTTCGAATCAGTATGAGGTATTAAATGAACAGGGTGAGCATTTAGCCTGCATTGCCATGGGCAAGCTGCGTAAGCATAAAGCGCCGGTTGTTGGCGATGTTGTAAAGCTTCAGCGATTTGACGCACAAATCGGTATTCAGAAAATCTTACCTAGAAAAAATGAATTGCTGCGTCCGGCAATTGCCAATGTCGATCAGGCAATCATTGTTATGTCTTGTAAAGATCCGGATTTCTCTACGGTGTTGGTAGATCGTTTGATTTTTCAAGTATGTTACGCACAGATCCATCCCATCTTATGCTTTACGAAAATGGATCTTATCGAGGAAGATGATGAAATCCATAAAAAAATCATGGCGTATCGCGATAGTGGCTATGATGTTTATGTCAGTGGGAAAGGGTATGCCAGTGATGCGCTCATACAAATATTGAAAGGGAAAATCTCCGTCTTGACAGGGCAAAGTGGTGCTGGAAAAAGTTCGTTGCTAAACCGTATTGATCCAACATTTCATTTGCAGACACAAGAAATCAGCAAGGCATTAGGACGTGGAAAACATACGACCAGACATTGTGAATTGCATGAGATTGCCGGTGGATGGGTAGCCGATACGCCGGGCTTTTCTTCCATGGATTTTACAACGATGGACATTCAAACGCTGGCTGAACATATTCCTGATTTTGCACCTTATCTGCATCAATGCAAGTTCAATGACTGTATTCATGTGCAAGAACCAAACTGTGCCATTCGCGAGGCCGTGGAAAAGCAAGAAATCAATGGTGAACGCTATGCACATTATCTGGAAGTTGTGCAGATGATCAAACAAGCAAAACCTAAGTATTAATCTAATATAAGAAAAGGAGGAAAAAAATGAAACAAAAATTAGTAATCGCGCCATCGGTGTTATCATTAGATTATGCAAGAGTGAGTGAACAGTTGGCCGATTTGAATAAAACACGTGCAGAATGGATGCATTTTGATGTGATGGATGGACACTTTGTGCCGAATTTAACCTTTGGCCCGGATATCTTAAAAGGCTTTAAAAAAGCAGTAGATATGGTGATGGATGTGCATATCATGGTGAGTGATCCTAAGTTTTATGCGCCTATTTTCATTAAAGCCGGTGCCGATATCGTAACGTTTCATTATGAAGCCGTTGCATCTATCAAAGAATGTGTCGCCTTGTGTAGAACCATTCGCTCCTTAGGTGCGAAAGCCGGCGTGAGTGTGCGCCCTAAAACACCGATTGATGAAATATTACCATATCTACACGAAATGGACGTATTCTTGATCATGAGTGTAGAACCAGGTTTTGGCGGTCAATCTTTTATGGAAGATCAGTTGGATAAGGTAAGAAAATTGCGCAGCTATATTGATGCACATGAGTTAAATGTACGCATAGAAATTGATGGTGGTATCAACGCGAAAACAGCAAAACAGGCGATTGAAGCTGGCTGTGATACGCTGGTTGCGGGAAGCTATGTATTTAAACAAGATGTGCATGAGGCGGTAGAATCCTTATTATGCCTGGCGTAATTCTAATCAGTGGATTAGCTGAACGGGTGTATACAAAAGAAGGCTATGACATCATCGGGGTAGATCATGGCGCCTATATCTGTGCTTTGCAAGGCGTTGTCATGAAAGCTGCCATTGGCGATTTTGATAGTGTGAATAAAACGCAGGTTATCCAAATCCAACAGATGGCAGAAAGAATGGAACAACTTCCTTCACATAAGGATGAGACGGATACAGAAGAGGCGATACTGTACGCTCTTGCACATGGTTATGATGATATTTGGGTCTATGGTGCATTAGGTGGGCGCTTAGATCATGAATTAGCCAATTTATATCTTTTAATGCATCGCAATTATCCCATCACCCTGGTCAATGAACAAAATCGTATTCGTGTAATAAAAGAAGGTACTTATAAAGTACCTAAAGAATATACCTATTTGTCGTTTCTAGCTTTAGAAGACTCCCAGATAACAGAAATCGGCGTTGCCTATCCGTTATCCAAACGCTGTTTATCTACAAGAGATATATATGCAATCAGTAATGAAATCCTAAATGAGCATGCTGAGATTATTGTACATAAAGGAAGCTTTTTAATGATTGAATCAAGTGATAAAATATGATGAAGCGAACTCCAAAGTTTGGATAACCAAATGCATGGAGTTTTTTTCATATACGTTTTACTACATGTAGCTTTTTGTTTATACAGATGGTGCTTGTTCATAATAAAAAACACAGTTTCTTATGACAACATGGAATCTTTGGTAATTGGATAGTTGTCCTTGCTTGGCTCATGGATGTAAATTTTCATAAAGCAAATGATATGATCTGTAACTGTTGTTTAAAAGATTTGAAACGACATAGCTTAGCCGGTTTTCATATTGTGGATAAAGGGATGTGAGATAGAAAAATATGTTAAAAAACTTTATGGGTAGTTTTTAGCTATCTTGTGTTGTTCACGGTTGATAGCAGCAAATTTTGTATATTGGTTAGCATATAAATATGAAGAGGCAATATGTAGTACATCAAACTTTGTTTAAAATACCGTTGTTATTAAGGATGAAACGGTATATGAAATAGAGTGGATCCTTTCGTTTTATCGTTCTTCTTTGAGGAACAGCTATTCTGTATTATAATAAGGGTAGCAACGACATATCCTAACAGTGAAAGAAGGATGAATATGAAAATCACGTTACAACAAAAAATAATAGAAATTACCAAAGATACGCCAGTGGAAAAGCTTATTCCGGCAGTAGAAAAAGCAAATGTCTATGCCATTGTCTTCAATGGGAAGCTCCATGATGTGAAGTATTGTTTAAAGGAAGAAGGAGATCTTTCCTTTGTTTATGCGGATAGTGAGATAGGGAAACAAATTTATGAACGATCTTTGAGCTTTTTGTTTATTGCGGCTGTGCATCGCTTATACCCTAAAGCGCATGTGTGTATTGAACATGCGCTAAGTAATGGTTTGTTTTGTGAAGTGGAACAGCAAAGCTATTTAACGCCTGAGGATGTTTTTCAGATTGAACAGACCATGAAACAAATGACCAGGGAAAAGCTCGCAATCTTACGCAGAGTCGTGCCTACAAAAGAAGCCGTAGCTTTTTTTGAAGCATGCGGAATGCTGCATAAGGCAAGCTTATTGCGAAATCGCCATAGTAAAACAAGTAGTATATATCATTTAGAAGATGTCAATGATTATTTTTATGGTATCATGCTGCCAAACACTAGTTATCTAACGCATTTTGCATTGCGCTATTATGCTCCCGGTATTTGGTTATCACCACAAGAACACTTTGTGAATCAGGGAAAGATGTTTCAAGTATTTCAAGAATTTGAGGCCTGGGGGAAAGCCATCGGCGTATCGCATATAGCGCAGCTAAACCAGAAAATTATGGAAGGAAAGATGGATGAGTTGGTGTTAATGAGTGAAACGATGGTCGAAAAGAAATTAGAGGATATTGCAGTGAAAATGTTAAAAGAACATGCAGGTACTCGTTTCATTTTAATAGCCGGCCCTAGTTCAGCAGGGAAAACAACTTTTTCAAAGCGCTTATCCATCCATTTGAAAATACATGGGAAAGAACCTATTGCTATATCCATGGATGATTTTTATAAAAATCGTGAGGATTGTCCAAAATTGCCGGATGGCAGTTATGACTTTGAATCGTTAGAAGCTTTGGATCTGGAGCTGTTTAATGAAACGATGTTAAAGTTATTGCATAACCTTCCAGCTCGTATGCCGCATTTTAAATTTAAAACAGGAAAACGTGAGTGGAGAGAAACGTTATGCATGCAACAGGATCAGCTTTTAATTATTGAAGGCATTCATGGATTGAATCCAACGACAAGTGCTTATATACCGGATTCAGCAAAATTCCGCATTTATATCAATGCATTGACGCATCTCAATTTAGATGATCATAATCGTATTCCAACAAGTGATTATCGTTTAATACGTCGTATCGCACGAGATTATCAATCTCGCGGTTGGAGTGCTGCAGAAACGATTCATTCATGGAAAAATGTCCGTTATGGCGAAGATCGCTATATTTATCCATATCAAGAAGAAGCAGATGCCATTTTCAATAGTTCTATGGTCTATGAATTAGCAGTATTAAAGCCTATTGTTCTTCCTTTGTTAGAAGAAGTTGACATAAAGGAAGAAGCGTATCTGGAAGCGAATCGTCTGCATAAGCTATTAGACTATTTCTTGACTGGGGATTCCTCAGCCATTCCACGCAGCTCTATTCTGGCAGAGTTTATTGGGAATAGCATCTTTGATGTATCGTAATTTTAGCAATCCAAAGGAGCAGACTTCTGCTCTTTTTGATTGCTGATGTCTCATTCAATTTTAGATTGTACGTGAAGGTTTAGAGAAATAAAAAAAACAGGTTTCCCTGTTTAAATCACTCTTAGATAGCGTTTTTGTTCTTTAATGTTTTCAATGCACGAGCACTAATACGGATCGTTTGAGGTTTCCCATCAACAACGACTTTAACCTTCTGTAAATTTACATTCCAGTTACGACGAGATGCACGCATAGAGTGAGAGCGTTTATTACCTGATAAAGGACCTTTACCTGTAATTGCACAAACTTTTGACATACCGTTTACCTCCTTCCGTATAATACTTAACATAATTCGCTTAAATATCATACCATTTAAGATTATAAAATGCAAGAATATTTTTTATTTTTATTTATCTGTTGATCACCCTTAAGGATATGTTTGTAAAACGGTGATTTTAAAGGGTTTTCAATCAATTTTAAGGAAGGATAACGGGCTAGTAGTAAGGATGTGTAATATTTACCAATTGCATTCATGAAAGGGCTGTTCTATAATTAGACTGAGTTATTATAACAAAAGGAATGATGGTATGAGAAAAACAAAGGTATTTACAATCTTTCTTGGGGTAAGTTTACTGGCAGTTAACGTTTTGCCAAATATAGAAAAAAAGCTGTTTGCGGAAGAAGAACATTCAGAAACTAGGAAGGGTTCTTCTTATGGCGATCAAACAGGTATGTTTTTAAAGATGGATGAAGATGGAAAAATCACTTATGTAAAAGCGAATCCAGAGGGTGTCAAAGAGGACATTACCTTGCCGGAAGATACAGATGAAGAGGTAACGTTTGATGTGGAAATGGAAACCAAAGATGGAGCTAGTGCAGAGGTTGGCCATTATGATACCATTGAGGATGCGGTAAAGACAGCAAATATGTTACAGCTAACACGCAGCATGATGCGTTCAGCAAATAGTGATGTGGATGTTTCTGTGTATAGTAAGAATGTATTACGCAGCACTACCAAACCATCTATCGTAAAATTTAAAGTGTTGGATGGTGGAATGACGACACCATATAAGGAAGTCGATACCAATATCAGTGGGTATACGAGTGCCGTTTATGCGGTAGATGCAGCCTATCTTGGCACGGTGGATGGAAAGGTCAAGTTTCGTATGGCCGGAGTTACCGGTTTGGTGGATGCGAAATATGTTACCATTCAGGAATATACAGCAAAGGTGAATGTCAGTTATTATTATGTGACAAAGAATAAACTCTATCATCAGATATTTACACCATATTACAGTTCATCTCAGCGCGTTGGAAATGCGCCAGCGTATTTGAAAGAGAATACAAAATATTTCAGCTATGACGGTCATTATTTTTATACTGCTTTTGAAACCATGATCAATGATTATCAAAAGGATGTATACAGCCATGCGGTTAATAAGGAATCACCTTATTATAATTACTATCAGTTTCTTTCGATGCGTACGGTATCTAGTTTTACAGCAGATCATTTAAATAAACGTTTGTTAGAAGGTACGACAAATACGAAATCAAAGCTGCGAAATCGTGGCGTAGATTTTATCAATGCACAACAATATGGTACAAATGCAGCTTTGGCTTTTGGTTTGGCAGTGAATGAAAGTGCTTGGGGCAATAGCTCTATCGCACAGGAAAAAAACAACATCTTTGGATTAAATGCTGTGGATACCAGTCCGGGAACTTCAGCGAATACATTCGCCTCAGTTGCGGCATGTATCAATGATTTTGCGAAAAACTGGGTGTCGCTTGGCTATACAGATCCATATGATTGGCGATATTATGGACCTCATCTTGGGGATAAACAAAGCGGTATGAATGTGCAATATGCTAGTGATCCTTACTGGGGGGAAAAAGCGGCAGCACAAGGTTATTTTTTGGAAGATCTTTCTGGTAAAAAGGACAGTGATAAGTACACCCTTGTGATTGACACCGGTGTAAAACCAATCAGTATATATAAGGATGCTAAAACCTCCAGCAAAGAATATTATCAAAACGGAAATAGCAATAGCAAGGTCATTCATCAATTCCCATTTGTTGTGTTAGATACGGTAAAAAACAGTCAAGGTACATGGTATAAAATACGTACAGACTGCATCTTAAAAGCAGATCGCAGTGCTAAGAATAATGATTCCAATGGTCTATATGATTACACATACAATTATGGATACATAAAGGTAAAAGATTCGATGATGGTCATTTATGAAGGCAATCAAGATGCTAACCATGATAAGGTGCCTGACACACCGGATAAACCAGATGAAAAAGTTTTACCCGGAGATGTAAATGGTGATGGGAAATTATCTCCTGCTGACTATGTGAAAATCAAAAATCATATCATGGGTGTGACAAAATTAAAAGGAACGCCTTTAAAAGCAGCGGATGCAAATCAAGATGGTAAAATTTCACCAGCTGATTATGTAGTCGTTAAGAACAGGATCATGGGGAAATAGTGGAGGTAAAGATGAGAAAGAAAATAACAAAATTTCTGGCAGGTATCAGTGTTGCTATTTTAGCAGTAACAGTACTGAATCTGCCTAAAAAACATATTGCTGCAGCAGGCTTATCCGTATCTTGTAGTAGTTCGACAATTTATGTTGGAGATACTGTGACCTTTACGGTCAGTGTTTCTGGTGGAGCAGGTATGGTGGCTGTGAGTGGTGCTGCAAATGATTCTGATTGGTTTGAAAATAATTCTCGATCCTATACCGTAAAAGGAACTAGTGCTGGCAGTCTTAGCGTCTATGCTTCAGGAACGATTGCCGATTTTAATACGGAAAAGGATCAGTCATTGTCTTCTTCTTGTACCGTGGTGGTAAAAGAACGCAGCAAACCATCAAACAACAATAATAATAGTTCAAGTAATTCAGGAAATAATGATACTTCACAGAACAATAATGATGATTATAACAATGCTCCTTCCAATAATGATACACCAAAGAATGAGCCTAGTAATAAAACAGAGAAACCAAAAGAAGAAGAAAAGAAAAATAAGGATAGTTCCTTGAAGTCTTTAAGTGTCAGTGAAGGCAAATTATCCCCGGCATTTCAAGCTGGAACAACTTCATATAAGGTTGATCTGCCTGGTAGTGTAGATACCCTAAAGGTCAGTGCAGCAGCAAATAACAGCAAGGCATCACTGAGTGGAATCGGAAAAAAGAAGTTGAAACCCGGTAATAATACGATTCAAGTGATATGTACTGCAGAAAATGGGACATCAACAACCTATACGATAAAGGTACATGTGGATGAAAAACCACTAGTCTTTGTAAATTATCAAGGGAAAAAACTTGGCGTTTCTCGTTCAGCTGCGAAATTGTCTAAGAAATTATTTGAGGAAACAAAGCTTACCATTGATGGAAAAGTAGTACCAGCTTGGACAAATAAAAGCTTACATATGACATTGTTGTATTTAGAAAATGATGATAAAAAAGACTTTTATTTTTATGATACGGAAAAGAAAGAAGTAACATCCATTTATCGCCCGATGGGCTTACTTGGAGAAAATATTGCGATCATCGATGTGCCCAAAGCGTTGCAAAAACGTACCGGTATGGTGTTTACAACAGTAAAGGTCGATGGAAAAGAACTTCCTGGTTGGACATATCAAGATAAGGCGTTTGCTGATTACGCATTGCTTTATGTAATGAATGATGCCGGTGATAAGGTGTATTATCAATATGAGAAAACAGGGAATACATTACAGCGGTATGCCGGTGGTGCGGCAATCACGCAGAATGCATATGAAAAATTACTAAAAGCACATGAGGAAGAAACGAAGCAGCTGAAACTGATCGTGTATGGTCTTTGTGCATTGAGTGCTATCCTTTTCTTGGCTATTCTTATCATATGTGTCAAGAAACGCAAACCAAAACATTTTAATAAGATTGATGTGAAGGGTAGACCATTATCAAAAAGCGCTGAAATAGAGCACGAAAGTTTGGTTAAAATGCAGCAAGAAGATGGAGAGAATTTCTAAGATTCTCTCTTTTTTAAAACGGCGGAGCAAGGAAAATCCTAAATCTGAAAAAAATATGACAAATTCCTGTAAAATGTTTTTTATCCACCATTTTTATGATATTATATATGAGTATAAGTGAAAACGTGTGTAAGGGGGTAAACCTTATGAATCGAAAGGAAATCTATGCCTCCGTAGAAATTGCCGATCATGAAATTCGCCTGATTGTTGGAGAATTTTATGATACCAGATTTAATATTCTGCGGGTTGAAAGAGCAGGGATTACTGGAATTGAAAAAAAGAAAATTATAGATGAACAAAATGTTGTAAATGGAATCATAAAAGCTGTGAAACAGGCGGAGGAATCGCTTGGTTATCATATTGAACGAGCATTGGTATCGTTACCGAGCGTCAATGTGGCCAGACATAATAAACGTGTTCATGTATTGCCACAGGCAAGCAGTAAACGTATTCGGTTAAGTGATATTCAAAAAGGACTGAATGAAGCGATTACATATAAACCAGATCCTGAATTAGAATTGGTGAATGTCGGCTGTATTAAATACATAACCAATGGTATTACTTCAAGAAAAATGCCAATCGATGAAATAAGTGATATGTTGATCATGGATGTTGATTTATTATTCGCAGATAAAGAAACCGTGTATTCCTATGCACGCTGTATCGAAAAAGCTGGTTTAGAAATTCTGGATGTATGTTTGGATTCTTATGCCATTGCCCAAGAAGCAGCGGTTTTTGAGCAGACGGTTGATAAATATGTCATATTAATTGATTTAGCTCGACAGAATACTACACTTTCTTTATTTACGCATGGTAAACTTGTAAACTGCGAGGTATTAGAAGATGGATATGGCAAATGGTTAGCAAAGCTTTGTGAAGAAAACCATTTATCGCCACATGTCGGTTATCGCTTGGTACAAAATACTTGCTGTTTAAAAGAACATGAAGCAAAGGATACGATTATTTATGTTTGGAGTGAAGGCAAAGAGCAGAAACAGCTGAGTGAAAAGCAAGTATGTCAGCTGGTTGCGCCATACATTCATGAATGGATCCAAGGCATTAATGAAGCCTGTGCACCAATTATTGAGAGTGGCGATGTTCGCTATCTAATCACAGGAGAAGGCTGTGAGATTCAGGCAGTTGAACCGTTGTTCGATGAATTAAATGCGCCTTGGCAGCTATATGTGCCACAGACGATTGGAGCTAGAGATTGTTCCTTAGTAACTTGCTTAGGCTTATTTTACAGTTGGAAGGAACAGATAGATATTCGCAATGATCAACGTACAAGCTGTGCTGATGCAGAAGTAGAACAGGTTGTGGAAACTATACGCCGTAAGACGTCCACACAGGATGAAGAAGGCGGATTTACGAAGAAATTGAAAAGCATTCTGTTGAATGATCGATAAAAGAAGAGAGAGCGAGGAATAAAGATGAGTGATTTACAGTTTGAACAGGTAGCAAATATTAAAGTGTTTGGAATCGGCGGTGGCGGCTGTAATGCGGTGAACCGTATGGTGAGCGAAGGTGTTAAAGGGGTCGAGTTTTATGTGGCAAATACGGATTTACAGGCATTAAATATTTCTCCTGTAGAAAATAAACTGGTGCTTGGACGTGAGATTACCAAAGGTCTTGGAGCAGGCGCAAACCCGGAAATGGGAAGACGAGCTGCACAGGAAAATGAAAATGAAATTCGTGAGGCAATCAAAGGAAGTGACATGGTCTTTATAACTACCGGTTTAGGTGGAGGTACTGGTACTGGTGCTGCGCCATTATTTGCGAAGATAGCAAAAGAAGAAGGCGCATTGACTGTAGGTATCGTAACCAAACCATTTACCTTTGAAGGCAAGAAACGTATGAAGGCAGCTGAAGAAGGCTTAGCTGAAATGAAAGAATACGTAGATTCTTTGATTATCGTTTCTAATAATAACCTTATTGAGGTCATCGGACGAAGACCATTGACGGAAGCATTCCAGGCTGCTGATAATGTATTGCGTCAGGGCGTGCAGACGATTACGGATTTAATTGCCGTACCGGCATTGATCAATTTGGACTTCGCGGATGTTCGCACAATTATGGAAAATCAAGGCTCTGCATTAATTGGTATTGGTATGGCAGAAGGAGAAGACAAAGCACGTGCTGCAGCTGAAAAAGCTATTCAATCCCCATTGCTGGAGGCACAGATTACTGGTGCACGCAATGCTATTGTCAATATTACCGGTGGAGAATCTATCACCTTATTTGATGCTGAGGATGCTATGGCTTTAGTACGTGAGGCTGCTGGAAATGATATTGATGCTATCTTTGGTGTTGCGATCAATGAAAAACTAGGAGATTCTATCATTGTTACCGTCATTGCTACAGGTTTTGACGCTGATAAGAATGAAGAAGATGTCTTAGAAAAAGCATTCTCTTATTCTGCTGCTAAGGCTGCGCCAAAGCAAAGTGTAAAAGCATCAGAACCGGAAGTATATGCAACTTCACGCATAAATGATGCAAAAGAGGATGACAATGAAGGGATTCCTTCCTTCTTCACTAGAAGATAATGATGAAGTTTTATTACATAGATGATGCTATGTTTGAAGCCGGGGCATTTCAAGAAGAAATTCGTCATCGCTTTTTGTGCCATTTACGTAAAAATCAGGTGAAATTGATTTTGGTGAGTGCAGCTCATAAGGAGAATGGACGATACCGTAAGTTCCTTGAAGAATGTAAGAATATTTCCATCGTTCGCAGTCCAGCAATATTTGATGTGGATGGAATTTGTGGAACCTTGCATACTGGGTATGCGGCCATTGAGGGTTATCCAATTCAGCATGCATATTCGGGTACTTGCGTGGAATTTGATGAAAAAGAAAAAAAAGCGAAACGGATTTATCTGGATATGTTTGTGGATCATCATGAGGAAGAAAATTTTGATTTTCTGGTGGAAGAACTAGAAAAAGCCATTCAAGATAAAATCTTTGACATGAAGAAAAAGAAAGATGAAATAAATTAAATAATAAGAAAGTATGAAATAGCTGCGGTTGTTTTATACTTTTTTCTTTAGAACTCACTTGCGCCTTCTTCCTATGTGAAAACACCTTTTTTCAGTAGTTTTGTCATGTTTTGACGAAGTGTACATAGCATGCATGAAAGCATCATAAGGTGTAACTGAAGGAGGGATCGTATGCCGTATCGAAAGACGATTCAGGAGATAGAAACAGCTTGTCAAAGTGATCTTCATAAAGGATTGAGTGAAGAAGAGGCACAAAGAAGACAAAAAGAGCAAGGGAAAAATATTTTAAATAAGAAAAAGAAAGTAACGCTCTTACAAATGTTTCTGGAACAATTTCAGGATCCAATGGTCATTATATTGATTATTGGGGCAATCGTATCTATATTTTTAAAGGAATATATGGACGCTTGTATCATTTTGGTTGTGATCGTGTTAAATGCAATCATTGGTGTCATTCAAGAGTTTAAAGCAGAAAAAGCGATTGATGCTTTGGAAAAGTTATCAGAGCCAAAAGCGTATGTCCTGCGAGATGGCTATTTGAAAGAAATCAATTCCGAAGATTTAGTTGTGGGAGATATTGTAGAGCTGGAAGCAGGTCGTTATATACCTGCCGATATGCGTTTGCTCACCAGTACCAATTTAAAGGTGGAAGAAAGCACGCTAACTGGGGAAAGTGAGGCTATTGAAAAACAGGCAGATATTGTCTATCCGGATGAGATGCATATCGCGGATCAGCGCAACATGGTGTTCATGTCGACGTATGTTACATATGGTAAAGCACAAGGGATGGTCGTTCGCTGTGGGATGGACAGTGAGGTTGGCAAGATTGCCCGCATGCTGGATGAAACAAAAGAGGATATGACGCCTTTGCAGCAACGGTTGGCACATTTATCAAAGATTTTGGGAATGCTATCGTTAGGAGTTTGTGCGGCCATGTTTGTGGTTGCCATATTACAAGGGCGAAATCTTTTTGATATGCTGCTACTCTCCATTTCTTTGGCAGTGGCGGCTATTCCAGAAGGCTTACCAGCCGTTGTCACCATTGTGTTAGCATTAGGCGTTCAGGTCATGAGTAAGCAAAATGCCATCGTGCGCAAACTGCATGCGGTAGAAACATTGGGTTCTGTTAGTGTTATTTGTAGTGATAAGACCGGAACTTTAACACAGAATAAGATGCATGTGGTCAGCAGTTATGCCAATGGCATGTTGCAGGAAGTAAATGATGAATTATTGAAAGGTATGGTGCTTTGCAATGATGCCAGTATATCGCAAAATGAAGTATTAGGAGAGCCAACAGAAACAGCATTGTTATGCTTTGGTGAAAAACAAGGCTTTCATAAGAAGGACTTGGATATGAAATATGTCCGCGTCAATGAAATTCCTTTTGATTCTAATCGAAAAAGAATGACGACAATCCATCAGCATGAGCGAGAAGTTGTTGCTTATACGAAGGGAGCATTGGAAAAGATCTTAGCGATGTGCACCAGTGTTTGGCAGGATGGCAAGGCAGTACGCATGTCAAATTATGAAAAGCAGCGCATTTTAGAAGCCAGCCGTCAAGTGAGTGAAGATGCACAGCGGGTCTTGGCATTAGCAAGAAAAACATTGAAATCGCCTTATGAAGATGATGTTGAGAATAAGATGTGCTTCATTGGTTTTGTTGGTTTAATGGATCCACCGCGAGAAGAAGTTAAAGATGCTATTGCCCGATGTTATAAAGCCGGTATCCGTGTGGCGATGATCACCGGAGATCATCCTTTAACCGCATTAGCAATTGCCCGCAGACTTGGAATTGCCAAACAAGAGACAGAAGTGATTACCGGAAATCAGTTAGATGCGATGAGTGATGAGGAACTGTGTGCCAGTGTAAAAGGATATCGTGTGTTTGCCCGCGTGACACCGCAGCATAAAGTACGCATTGTTCAGGCTTTTAAACAAAATGATATGGTGGTAGCCATGGGGGGAGATGGAGTCAATGATGCGCCTTCCTTGAAACAGGCAGATATCGGTATCGCTATGGGACAGGGAGGGACCGATGTTTGTAAACAGGCGAGTGATATGATCTTGGCAGATGATAACTTTGCGACCATTGTGAAAGCTGTGGAAGAGGGCAGAGGAATCTATGAAAATATCCAAAAAGCGATTCTTTATCTGTTAAGTTGTAACCTTGGAGAAATTATGTCATTATTTTTAGCCATTTTATGCATGCCACATGTGGTATCAACCTTAAGTGCTATCCAGATCTTATGGGTTAATTTGATTACGGACGCTTTCCCTGCACTTGCTTTAGGTGTAGATCCTATGGAATGGGATATCATGGAGCAACAACCAAGAAATGCAAAAGAGAGTTTGTTTGCCCATGGAGGTTGGATGTTTACCATTTTAAATGGTATGTTTATCGGTACCATTACACTAGTCGCTTTCCGTTATGGATTAAATAGCAGTCCCGCTAAAGCACAAACAATGGCATTTATGGTATTGTCTTTATCACAGCTTTTCCATGCATTTAATTTGCGCAGCCGTACCCATTCTATCTTTGCCGTCGGTTTATTTAAGAACAAATGGTTAATCTTGACGTTCTTGTTTAGTACAGCATTGCAGATCGCCGTATGTCAGTTGCCGATCTTTAATTTTATATTAAAAACGGTACCGTTAGATATGATGAGTTGGGGGTTGGTGTTTGGCTTAAGTGCCAGTGTGATTTTCATTAATGAAGCTAGCAAATGGTTCGCGAAGGATAAATAAGAAAACAGGTTATAGGCAGAAAGTGATTGTTGAATAAATATGGAAGTTTAAAAGCATTGATAGGATCCCATCAAAGAAGATACAAGAATGAGTAAATGTGTACCTACGAAGATGGGATTTTCTTACTTCCTTTTATGTTTTTGCAGAAAAAGTAGATTTGCTAACAAAAGCGAAGATAGCTTTCTTATTTCTTTGTTTTATCAGCTGTGGTAAAATAAGAGAAAAAAAGGAGCGTTTATGCGATTTAAGAGAGTCTATATCGAAATTACCAACACTTGTAATCTTGCCTGCAGCTTCTGTATTCAAAATCAGCGACAGCCACGCAGGATGAATATACAAGAATTTACGCATGTCATTCAGGAGGTACGCAGTGTCACAAGACATGTTTATCTGCATGTATTAGGGGAACCGCTGTCCCATCCAGATCTTCCCGCTTTTTTACAGATATGCAAAGCGAATGATATGGAGGTCATCCTGACGACAAATGGAACTTTATTAAAAAAACAAGTGGATGCTTTATGTGCTTCCCAATGTATCCGACAATTAAATATCTCCTTGCACAGCTTTCCTCAGCATGAACAACCACGATATTTAGAGACGATATGGGAATGTGCGGAAAAGCTAGCAGCCTGTGGTATACATGTGAACTATCGTTTATGGAGCATACAAGATGAAAAGTTAAGCAAAGAAACACAAACACTGTTAACGACCGTAGTAAAACAATATCAGAAGAACTTAGAAGATGTGATGATTAAGCGAATGCATCGTTTTGATTTAGCGGATCATATTCATCTGCATTTTGAGAATATCTTTACTTGGCCTTCTTTGATGAATCCTTTTGTGTCGAAGACAGGAAGTTGTTTAGGTATGAAAAGCATGTGTGGGGTATTGGTGGATGGTACACTAGTGCCATGCTGTTTAGACAGTAAAGGAGATATTGCTTTGGGGAATTTATTTGAGACCCCTTTGGAAGAAATCTTATCATCGAAACGCTGTTTAAAGATGTTGGAGGGCTTTCAAAAACATCAAGTAGAGGAAGCGTTGTGTCAGCATTGCACGTATCGCTTAAGATTTCTATGATATCTTAGGAAAGTAAAGCGAATAACGAGAAACTAAAAAAATGGCCAATGGAGGTATATCATGAAAAATAAAGAGCATTGTTTCCAAAGCATAATAACGATTCCACCGTATCAGGATGGTATTAAGGTTTGTAAACTGAGTGAAAAAGATATAGATGCTATGTATGCCATCTGTATCAGCAATCCCTATTATTTTGCTTGTATGAAAAGCAAACCAACGAAAGCTTCATTGAAAGAAGATTTAACTGCTTTACCTATGGGGAAAAGCATGCAGGATAAGTACTTTCTTGGTTTTTATCACCAGGAGGAATTGTTAGGTTTTTTGGATGCTATTGTTGACTATCCCAATGAAGATTGTTTGTATATCGGATGGTTTATGATTCACAAAAAGTATCAAGGTACGATGTTTGCCCAGACATTGATGAAGACGCTGTTGCATCAGTGTTTTTCTGCTAAGTATGCGCGTTTGGGCTGCATTAAGGGAAATGTCGTGGCCGAAAAGTTTTGGACAAAGTTGGGATTTCATTTTACGAAAGAAGAAATGGATATGGGGAAGTATCAGGTAAGGATGATGGAAACATCACTTTAATAAAAGATAAAGATAATAAGAAGAAATGCTATCGTGCGATACGATCGTAAAGGGGAAGGATATTTCTGTTTGAATGTTTTCAGAACCTATTATATAATGAAAATCAGTTAGGGTGTGACATATGGAACTGAAGGAACTGCGAATATCAGAGAAAAAAAGAGCACTTTTGCATACCATGGGAATTGAAAATGCCATGGATCTTTTAACGTATTATCCGTTTCGTTATGAAAGCGTAGAAACGAAACCACGTAAGGAATGGCAAAAAGAAGATCGAATCGCATTGGAAGGTGTGATTTTAAATCGTGCCAGAGTAATACGCTTGAAAGGCAAACAGAGTGTCACAAAATTTAAACTTCTATATGAAGAGGAAGAATTGGATATCGCTATCTTTAATCGCCCTTGGATATCAGCGTTTACGGTAGGAAAAACAATTACACTTATCGCTAAATATGAAGGTGGTTCACGGATGACGGCATTGCAATATAATTTTCAGCCATTACAGGAACAGCTTGGTATTTTCCCGGTATATAATGTAAAAGAGGGAATCAGTCAAAAAGATATCCGTAAATACATTGATAAGGCATGGCTAGCGCAACAAGAAAGCATTAAAGAATTTCTGCCCATGGAATACTTACAGAAGTATCGCTTAATTTCTCGTTCGCAGGCCTTGTATTTCATCCATCATCCCAAAAATATGGAGGCGGTAAAACAGAGCCTGCGCCATTTAAAATATGAAGAGTTTTTAAAATTCCAAATCACGATGCAAGCTTTAAAGGTACAGGAAAAAGAAGTGGTACATGGACATGAAAAGCGATTTGATAATGAGGAAGTCATGGATCTGCAAAAAACCTTAGCTTTCTCTTTGACCGAGGATCAAATCAAAACAATCGAAGAGATTTTAGCCGATTTGAAGAGTGATCACATCATGTATCGTATGGTGCAGGGAGATGTAGGCTGTGGAAAGACCTTGGTGGCGGCTTTTGGCATGTATGCCTGTGTATTAGCACATAAGCAGGCAGCTTTTTTAGCACCGACGGAAATCCTAGCGAAACAGCATGGAAACAATTTGAAGAAAATCTTTCACGATTATGAAATTCAGGTTGAGGTATTGTATGCCAGCTTAAAGACACAAGAGAAAAAAGATATTTTAGAGCGTTTAGCGCGAAATGAAATTGATATTCTTGTAGGAACGCATGCCTTGTTTCAAGAAGGTGTAGAGTTTCATGATTTGGGTATGGTCGTGGCGGATGAACAGCATCGTTTTGGGGTTGCCCAGCGAAAGAAAATGTTAGAAAAAGGGGATAAGGTTGATTTCTTATTGATGAGTGCTACACCAATACCGCGAACATTAGCCATTTCTTTGTATGGCGACATGGATGTATCCACGATTCAGACATTGCCATCTGGACGTCAAAAAATCACGACAAAGCTGGTGCACGCAAGATCCATGAGTAGTATTTTAGATTTTGTGTTAGAGAAAATTGATGAAGGCAATCAGTGTTATGTTGTCTGCCCGGCCATTGAGAAAAATGAAGATTATGAGATGCGTAATGTCACAGATATCTATCAAGGCATGCAGGCTTCCTTAGGAAGACGTTATCAGATAGGCTTGCTCCATGGAAAAATGAGTGCGCAAGAGAAAGATGCTGTAATGAAAGCATTTGTAGAGGGGGATTTGCAAATCTTAGTATCAACAACGGTTATTGAGGTGGGTGTGGATGTCGCTAATGCCAATATAATGGTTATTTATGATGCACATCGTTTTGGTTTGAGTCAAATTCACCAGCTCCGCGGACGTGTGGGACGCGGCAGTCAACCGGGGTATTGTTTTTTATTAAGTGATTCAAAAGATCCAGATAGCCTACAGCGTTTAAAGGTTTGTGAGAAAACAAATGATGGCTTTGTGATTGCGCGTTATGATCTGGCATTGCGAGGTCCGGGAGATATCTTAGGGACACGGCAAAGTGGTGTTCCGGGATTTATTTTAGGGGATGTTATTCAAGATGCAAATATTTTAGAGGTTGCCAGAGAAGATGCACAAGCATTATTAAAGCACATCCATGATCCTGGTTATGAACAGATAAAAAATTATATTGATATGACCATTGCGCGTGCCACATATTTGGATTAGTGTGATATAATAGCGGTGTGACCGCGCTTTTGATCATACAATGGCAGTTGGTATGATGTTTCGTTTTAGATAAGGGATTCGTGATTGCTTACTAATAAAAGGAAAGATCATACTCATGAAAAGCAAAGGTGACTTTAAATAGGGTATATAAGAAGGAGAAATGATATGAATACGATTTTTGATTGGTTAGAAAGCAAAAAAATTCCATATACAGATAAGGAATTAATACGTCAGGCACTGGTTCATTCTTCTTATGTGAATGAACATAAGACCTTTGCCCACGATAATGAGCGTTTAGAATTTATGGGGGATGCGGTTTTACAGTTATGGTCAACAACCAAGTTGTTTAAATTGACACCGGAATTAAGTGAAGGGCAGATGACCACCTTGCGTGCACAATTGGTATGTGAGGAGGCTTTAGCGGAATATAATCGCAAATTAGGCTTAGGTCGTTATCTTTTGCTTGGGGTAGGAGAAGAAAAGACTGGTGGTAGAGAACGTGATTCCATACTGGCGGATATGTTTGAAGCAGTATTAGGTGCTATCTATTTAGATTCCGGGATGGACAGCATTAATGTTATTTTAGAAGAGGTACTTACGCCAGCCATCACACAACCAAAAAGTGAGAAGGTCATTGACTATAAAACAAAATTACAAGAATATATCCAATCCGATTCACGCAAGACGGTCCACTATGAAACCATTCATGTGTCAGGACCTAGCAATAAGCCGGAATTTGAAGTAGCTGTGATGTTGGATGATATCACGTTAGGAAGAGGAAAGGGTTTTTCCAAAAAGCGGGCTGAGCAAATGGCTGCCAAGGATGCTTTTGAAAAAATGGTGAAATAACTTTGTAGGTGATTTAGTAAACGTGTTCCTACGACTAAAAAAGGATAAATCATGAAATAGAAACCTAAAGTGTTTCTGTTTTTTTACAAGAATGATTACAAGCCGGAAACGGATGGTGTTTTCCCAGAAAGGCTATTGACTTCTTTCGTAAGGGAAGGTATCATAAAAAAGCTGAAAATAAGAAAGGAAACGAATGTATGATATATATTGAATATCTGGTATTAGCGATCCTGGTTGTTTATTTGTCTGTCCGACTATCCTATTATGTGGATTGCCTGGATAAAAAGACCAATTTATCCGGCGCTTTTATCGGGGGAGTCATGCTGGCAGCAGTCACCTCACTGCCTGAACTATTCACTTCATTAACTGCTGTGTTGGCATTAGATCAGCCTGATCTGGTGCAGGGGAATGTGCTTGGCTCTAATATCTTTAACCTTTGTGTGATTGGCGGATTGATGCTGTTTACCAGCAAACGCTATCAACGTGCAACACTGTCAAATTCCCATTCTAAGACGTTATGGTATGGCATCGTCATGTACGCCTGTGTCTTTATAGCCATTTTTTATCCTTATGAACTAGGAATTGGCTTTTTAAAGGTAAATTTGATGTCGGTTCTCATTCTGATTGTTTATCTTGTGAATGTGAAGTTCATGAAACATGATGAAAGTGGAGACAATGTGGAGGATGTGTATATTTCATTAACAGTAAAACAAATTGCTTTGCGTTTTATCATCTTCAGTGTTGCTTTGGTTGTTGTAAGTATCTTATTAACCCAAGTAACAGATAAGATTGCGAATGAATTGCAGTTGGGAGCTACGGTGGCTGGTGCTATCTTCCTTGGAGTGGCAACTTCATTACCTGAGTTGAGTGCTTCCATTAATTTGGTACGTATTGGGAACTTTAATGCTTCTTTTGGCAATATTGTGGGAAGCAATTTGTTTAATTTTATCATTTTATGCTTTGCGGATGTGCTTTATGTCAAGGGTGGTATTTATGTGAATGAGCCACAAGTTTTGAACTTGTTAGGTTTTGGGGCATTTTCCATGCTGGCAACATTAGGTGTTATTTATGGAAAAAAACATCGCGGAGCAGTATTGTTATGTAGTGTGTTGATCTTAGTATCTTACGTGCTGAGTATCGCCTTATCCATGTAGAAGAGAATTTATACTTAGCAGAACTGTTGGCACATAAAAAATTTAAAAATATTAAAAAAGGAAGGACTACGTTTTGACATGTCAGTATGCATAGGCATAGGTTATAGTCCTTCCTTTTTGATGGTATCTTTTTGAGCGTATTTCATAAGGCAAATTCTCTTCATTTATTGAAATAGTTCTTTGTTTGCATTAGAGCTCTTTATAACTTTTTTAAATGTTTCGTATTATGTGTAGGATGGATAGAAAAAGAAATTCATTCCTTATAGAAGTATTTTGAAATTTTGTGAAACTATTTGGATGATTTTGCGTGAAAATTGTCGAAAATTGCATATTTCTTGTTACGTTCATCAGCGAACTTGTCCATCACCGAGAATGATATATTTCTCACTCGTTAAAGCTTCTAATCCCATCGGCCCGCGGGCATGCAGCTTTTGGGTACTGATACCGATTTCGGCACCTAAGCCAAATGCAAAGCCATCGGAAAATCTTGTGGAGGCATTGGCGTACACGCAGGCACTGTCAATTTCTTTTAAAAACTTTTTCACATTCGTATAATTCTCAGATACGATCGTTTCACTATGATGCGTGCTGCAAGTGTTGATATGGGCTATGGCTTCGGCTAAGCTGTTTACCATTTTTATCGAAACCTCCATGTCCAAATATTCCTTGTAATAGTCCTCTTGGGTTGTCGGAATGCATTCTTGATGCAACTCACAAATGGTCATATCGCCATGAATCTTAACATTATACTTTGATAATTCTTGCAATAAAGAGCGAATGAAGCTGTCACGAATGCCGCGATGGATCAAAATACTTTCACAGGCATTGCATACCGACGTGCGAGAAGTCTTCGCATTAATAACAATATCCATCGCTTTTTGCAGATCAGCATCCGCGTCGATATAAACATGACAGTTGCCGGTACCGGTTTCTAATACCGGAACGGTTGCATGCTGCATCGTATTATGAATCAGTCCGGCACCACCACGGGGAATTAAGACATCTAAATAGCCATTTAATTGCATGAATGCCGTTGCACATGCATGGGAGGTGTCTTCTAATAAAGCAATGGTATATTTATCAAAGCCACATCTCATAAGTGCTTCCTGCATGATGGCAACGAGTTTCTTATTTGATTCCAAAATATCCTTAGAACCTCTTAACATAACGGCATTGCCTGCTTTTAAACAAAGAATGGCCGCATCTACGGTAACATTTGGACGAGCTTCATAAATCATCCCGACAACCCCTAAGGCGACACGCATCTTACCAATTTGTAAACCATTTTCATTTGTATGCATAGCACGTATTTCGCCAATTGGATCAGGTAAGGCGATAACCTGTTCAATGCCTTTGATCATCTGTTTCATGCGTTCTTCATTCAACATCATGCGATCTAACAAACCAGCTGGCATGCCATTCACTTTGCCTGTTTCGACATCCTTTTGATTCGCCTTTAAAATGGTTGCCATATGTTCTTCTAAACCTTTTGCGATGGTTGCTAAGAGCTGATTTTTGCGTTTTGTATCCGCATTCATGATTGCGGTGGAAGCAGCTTTTGTTTTCTGTGCCAATTGTTCTAACGTCATAAATTCTCCTCCTTTTTTAAATCAAATAACGTACCACGATACGTATTTTTTAAGATATGATATAAAATTGATGGTTGCTTGCCATTGGCAATGATCATCGGAATACCATGTTCACCAGCATATTGTGCAGCATATAGTTTTGTCACCATACCACCGGTTCCATGCTTACTGCCGGCGCCCTTTGCCATTGCCTGAATTTCTTCGCTGATGTGATTGACGACAGGAATCAGCTTGGCATTTGGATGAAGGGTAGGATTATCATCATACAAGCCATCAATATCAGATAGCAAAATAAGTAAATCGGCATTTGTAAGATAAGCAGTCACGGCACTTAGCGTATCATTATCACCATAGGCAATTTCATCCGTTGCGACACTGTCATTTTCATTGACGATCGGAATGACACCATAAGATAACAGCGTTTCTAACGTATTAACGGCATTTATTCGTAAAGTTTCATTATGGGTTATGGTTTTTGTTAACAGCAGCTGTGCAATGGTTTGACCGTATTGGGAAAAGAATTTATCATAGATAAACATCAATTCACTCTGTCCTACGGAAGCTGCTGCTTGCTTTTCTTTCATCAAAGTGGGGCGATGACGCATTTGCAATTTCGCAACACCGGCACTCACAGCACCACTACTCACTAAGATGACATCTTTGCCACTATTTTTGATATCACTCAATACCATGGCAAGCTGATCAATCTTCTGAAAGTGAAGTCCTCCTTGTGGATGGGTTAAGGTGGAAGAGCCTACCTTCACAACAATTCTGCGCACATCTTTCATTTCTTTCATTTTTTTACAACCCCTTTGTAAATTGTTTCTTATATTATAGACGAGAAACAGAAAACAAGCAAACATTTCTTAGTTACTTAGATAGAACAAAACAAAAAGGACAACCCCATATACGATTCCTTGCCACCTGCATGTAGAGAAGCAAGATTTTTTAGCACTAGGGTGTTGACAGTGCTAAAGAAAAGATTTATACTATTAGCAGACTTAGTAAAAGAGTGCTAAATGGGAGGTAATTTGCAATGGCTAGAAAGAAACAGTTTAAGGCAGAATCAAAACGTCTGTTAGATTTAATGATCAATTCTATCTACACGCATAAAGAAATTTTCTTACGTGAATTGATTTCCAATGCGAGTGACGCAATCGATAAATTATACTATAAATCTTTAAGTGAAAATCTGAGCGATGTCGAACGCGATAAGTTCCACATTTATCTGGAAGTAAATAAGGAAGCTCGTACCTTAACCATTCGTGATAATGGTTTAGGTATGGATAAAGAAGAGCTGGAAGAAAACTTAGGAACAATTGCGAAGAGTGGCTCTTTGGCCTTCAAGCAGGAATTAGAAGAAGAGGAAAAACAGGATGATGTAGATATCATCGGACAGTTCGGTGTTGGTTTCTACTCCGCTTTCATGGTTGCTCAAAAAGTTGATGTCATCTCAAAGAAATATGGCAGTGAAGAAGCTTATATCTGGAGTTCCAATGCAGTTGATGGCTATACGATTGAACCATGTGAAAAGGATAGCTGTGGTACTGAAATCACTTTATATCTGAAAGAGAACAGTGATGATGAAAACTATGATGAATACATGCAGCAGTATGAAATTGAACGTCTGATCAAAAAATATTCTGACTATATCCGTTATCCTATTCAGATGATGGTGGAAGAACAGCGCCGTGTGGAAGAGGAAACAAAAGAAGGCGAAGAAGAAAAAGAACCAAAATATGAAACTGTGATGGAAGAAAAAACATTGAACTCTATGATTCCATTGTGGAAACGTGAAAAAGCAAAGATCACGGAAGAGGAATACAATGACTTCTATAAGAGTAAGTTTAATGACTATACCGATCCCCAAAAAGTCATCCATTTCAGTGTAGAGGGTGCGGTATCCTTTACCAGCTTATTGTTCATTCCAGGTAAGACACCAATGAATTACTATTCACAGGATTATAAGAAAGGTTTACAGCTGTATAGCCGCGGTGTCTTTATCATGGATAATGCAGAAGAACTACTGCCGGAGCATTTCCGTTTTGTGAAAGGTTTGGTAGATTCTCAGGATCTGTCTTTGAACATTTCCCGTGAGATGTTGCAGCATGATCGTCAGTTAAAAGTTATTGCAAACCGTATTGAAAAGAAAATCAAATCAGAACTGTTGCTGATGCTGAAAAACGAACGTGAAGAATATGAGAAATTCTGGCAGAACTTTGGCGTACAGATCAAGTTTGGTGTATACAATGATTTTGGCGCACATAAAGAATTGCTGCAGGATTTATTAATGTTCTATTCCAGCAAGGAAAAGAAATTGATTACACTGGACGAGTATATCAACCATATGGAAGAAGGGCAAAAAGATATTTACTTTGTCAGTGGTGACAAGGTAGAAAAGATTGACCAGTTGCCAATTGTTAAAAAGGTCAAAGAGAAAGGCTATGAAATCTTGTATTTGACAGATAATGTGGACGAATTTGTCTTACAGTCTTTGATGAACTATAAGGAAAAGAACTTTAAGAATATCTCACAGGGAGATTTAGACTTAGATAGTGAAGAAGAAAAGAAGGAACTGGAAAAGAAGGCTGAAGAAAGCAAGGATATGCTTGATGGCTTAAAAGAGGCTTTAGGTGAAAAAGTCAAAGAAGTCAAACTGAGTACACGTTTAGTAGATGATCCGGTATGCTTAAGTGCCGATGAAGGTATGTCCTTTGAGATGGAAAAGGTGTTAAGCGCAATGCCAGATGGCAATCCATACGGCATGAAAGCCACAAGAATACTGGAAATCAATCCTAGCCATCCAATCTTTACCGCCTTACAAAATGTGTATGCGAAAGATAAAGATGCGGTAAAGGATTATGCACAATTACTGTATGATCAGGCATTGTTGATTGAAGGATTCCCAATTGATGATCCAGCAGAATTCTCAAGAAAAATCTGTGAGTTTATGGTTAAAGCAGCAAATTAAGATCGTCGATAAGAGTGAATCATTAAGAAAGTATTATTTAGAAGAAGACTGGCTGTGTGGGGAAACACAAGACCAGTCTTTTTTCGTCTGTGAAAAGATATGTCGGGGATAGACAATTTTGCTTTCTTCACCTTGTGGACTATAGTATAATGAGAGCATGATGGAGGCTTTAGCGATGATACAAAATATTATTTTCGATATCGGGAATGTTTTAGTGACATTTGACCCTTATACTTATTTTCTAAAGTATTTTAAAGAAGAAACCAAAACGCGTACCTTATGTGAACTGATGTTTTCACATGAGGCTTGGTCACAGTATGATGCAGGTATTCTGTTGCGAAAGGATCTGTATGAGATCTATCATCAGGCGTATCCACAGTATCATGAAGAAATGGATCATATGCTGACACATTGGCTAAAGCTGATGGAACCAATTCCGGAAACCTTAGCTTGTATGAAGGAGTTAAAACAGCAAGGCTATGGCATCTATTTGTTATCAAATATCAGTCAGGATAGCGCAGATTATCTGAAAAAGACGCAGGATTTCTTTGCCTATGCAGATGGTGCGGTATTATCTTATGAGCTGCATACCATCAAACCAGATGCGGCGATGTATGAAGAGCTGCTGCAACGCTATCATTTAGAACCGGCAACTTGTGTATTTCTAGATGATGGAGTACAAAATATTGAAAAAGCTTGTTCCTTAGGTATGCAAGGAATCGTTGTTTGTGATATTCAGACAGCTTTACAGGAACTAAAAGAATTGCTGGAAGGAGAGAAGGTATGTTAAGAAGTGGACAAATCCTAACCGGAACGATTGCTTATTTAGATGAATCCAGCAATGGTATTTTGATGGCTGGCAAGGATAAGGTGTTTGTACGTCATGTATTGGCGAAAGAAAAAGTTAAGGTGAAAATACAAAAGCGTTTGAAAGAAGGTTATAGTGCAAATGTTATCGAAATTCTTCAGAAAGATAAGGAACGCATAAAACCGGTTTGTGGAATTTATGAGCGTTGTGGCAGCTGTCATTTAATGCACATGAGTGCGCAGGGGCAAAAGCACCAGAAGCTATCCTACTTACAGAAGTTGTGTGCAAAAAACAAACAGTTGCACATCAAGGCAGAGGAAATTGCCACAATGAAACACCCATATCATTATCGCAATAAGATGATCATTGGTTTTCAAAAGGATAAACAAGGGAAACTGCAGGCAGGCTTTTATGAAGAATTTTCACATCATATTATCCCTTATGAACAATGCTTGCTGCATCCGGAAATCTGTGATGCTATCTTACATACGATTACGGCATTGATGATAAAGCTGCGCATTGAACCTTATGATGAGGATAAGCGAAAAGGGTTACTTCGTCATGTTGTCATACGTTATGGTATGCTTAGTAAGCAGATCATAGTGGTACTGGTCATCAATCAGCAGGTATTCCCAGCACGTAAGGCATTTGTGCAGGAGCTATTGAAAAAGCATCCGCAGATAACGACCATTGTACAAAATGTGAATACACGTAAGACGAGCATTGTCTTAGGTGAACAGGAACGTATTTTATATGGTCCGGGTTATATTGAAGATACCTTATGTGGCTTACAGTTTCGCATATCGGCAAAATCTTTCTATCAGATTAATCATGAGCAATGTGAAGTGTTGTATAAAAAAGGTATGGAGCTGTTACAGTTGACAGGCAAAGAAACGGTTTTAGATGCCTATTGTGGGATTGGAACGATTGGCATGTATGCAGCACAGTTTGCTAAGCAGGTCATTGGTGTGGAGCTGAATAAGGATGCAGTGGAGGATGCTAAGAATAATGCGAAGTTGAATCAAATTCGTAATATTCGTTTTGTTTGCGATGATGCCGGTAAGTTCATGCAGAAGATGGCTGCGAAAAAAGAACGTTTGGATGTTGTAATCTTAGATCCACCGCGCTCAGGCAGTAGTGAAGCGTTTATTCGCAGTGTTGCGACCATTCGTCCTAAAAAGGTGCTGTATATTTCTTGTAATCCACAAACGCAGTTACGCGATTTGCAGCTGTTTCAAAAATATGGCTATGTGGGGGATGTACTGTATGGTGTCGATATGTTTCCGAATACGTTTCATGTGGAGACGGTTGTTCTTTTGTCCCAACAAAAACCAGATGACACGATAGAGA
>NZ_CEVYEL010000032.1:0-30464 GCF_982403165.1 Longicatena sp. | reverse complement strand
GAACCGTACGTACGGTGGTGTGAGAGGGTGATTTATTTCACCCTACTCGATTGTATGTAAAAAAACCCCCTAAACTCAGCATTTTATCATAAGCCGCTAAATCGTTATTATCCCATATATACCCATTCAGTATTTCATACGATTACAAGTAAAGGGTGCGAGAAAAGAGGTCTTTATCATAAAAAGAAATTATTTTTAGCAATACAAGAATATTGATACATTTCATAGTTTATAAAACAAATATGACATTATGAACGTAAAATATTTTTATATCCGATATAAGTAATGGCAAAATAAGATCCATAGATAAGTGTGATAATACACGCTGTATAGAAAGAAGGGATAAGGATATCACTTTTACCGAATAATAAAACTAATTCATTTACGACTTGAATACCGATAAAACTATGTAAGAGTGCTAATAATAATGGCAGGAGAAAGTATATACTGATTTGTAAAAAGATAGAACGATTTAACATTTTCTGATCTGTACCAATCTTGGTTAATATCGCATAGTGTTTTTTATTATCATTTGCCTGTGATAACTGTTGAAGTGCTAGGATGATGGCACTAGCAATCATAAAGACGATGCCAAGATATAAACCAATATAAGTAAATATCACCGACATGCCTTTATTGGCTTCTTTAACTATTTGCGCTGAACGTCCTAGAAAAGGATAGTGATTAGCACTTTTTGTATGTAATTTTTGATTTACCATTTGATCAAATGCAGTTTCCTTGGTAGGGTCTTTTAATTCGACATTCCAAGCTTTTACATAGGGAAGCGCATCTGAGGGAATAAGCTCATCCTGTATGATAAAAACAAAGGTATCATATCCGATATTGCTGGAGGTGTACATGGAAACAGCTTCATAAGTATCATTAATTATCGTTAGTGGGGTATTATATAACTGAATAGTAGGATGAGCAGCAAGAATATCAGAAACAGCTTGATCAAACAAAGCCATGGTCGTATAAAGATAAGTTTCATTTGATTTCAAATGAAGTTTAGAATTCCCGGTTTTTTCTAAAACATAATTAAAGTCACTAAGGGGAACCACCAGTATAGAAGTATTTAATTCATTCGTATTTATAAGATTGCGCAGTTCTTTATCGCTTACATATTTACTGAAGGAATGCACATCACTTTGCAGTTTTGTCATATACATGCTAGTGATTCTTGTTTCCTGTATATTAGGATCATCGCTTATTCCAAGTTTATCAATAACTGCTTGAAATTGCTCGTTGTTCATTTGTTTAGGATGTTTTCCCCATGGATATTGTAAAGATAAGGAATAATCAAAAGGGGTCACATTACGTATACTCTTATTAATGGTTGCATTCATGTTCCAGCCGGTAGATAATGCCCCGATACTTATTAACAGCATGATGCAAACAATGCTCATTGAAATATAGTTTGAATTTATTTTGGCATTGATCTGGTTCAGAATAAAGATATTTAAGTTTTTTAAATAAATAGTATGAAATCGTTTGATAATTGTTATCAGAAAGCCAGCCAAAGACATGAAAAATAAGAAAGTTCCTATGCTGCCACAGAGGATGATGGTTGGTAGATGATCGAAGGAAAGTATCAGACTTTTTTCATATAAAGCCTTATGATATGTAAAAGCGAGTATGGCTAGGGAAAGGATAAATAGCGTAAAAGATAAATAAACCTTTTTAATGTGCATGTGTTCAATGATGTGTTCTGCTCTTACTAAGTCTATCAGTTTATAGCGGTTCAAAATGAAGGTATTAAACAACATGACAATAAAAAAGATGATACTAAAGGAGAAAATGGTTAATATAGTGGCATTATTTGAGTAGATAAAATGATAATCTAAAGAAACCTCAAATAAATTGGCGGTGACGCTTGTCAGGATTTGGGAAAGAAAGATGCCGATAAGCATGCCGGTAAACAAGGATAAGATACCGATAATAAATGTTTCATACACCAAGACACGGGATATTTTGTTTTTTGGCATTCCAAGTAGCATATATAAACCAAGTTCTTTTTTTCTGCGCCGAATCAAAAAGTTATTTGCGTATAAAATAAGAAAGGCTAAGACAATAGCAATAAAGATGGAAAGATATTTCATGGTATAAACCAGAATTTTAATCATTTCCATCTGTGATTGACTGACCTCCATGACTGCCTGTTGTTCTTGAAAGGAATTAAACATATAGAACAGACAGACAGAAAAGGCTAAGGTCAAGAAATATATGAGGAAGTCTTTATAACTTTTTCGGACATTGCGCAGGGCAAGTCTAAAGTACATTACTAATGTCACCTCCCAATAGTGTGACAACTTCCATAATACGGGAGAAAAATGCTTTGCGCGTGTCATTGCCGCGATGAAGTTCGTTAAAAATCTTACCATCCTTGATAAATAAAATACGATGAGCATAGGATGCGGTGAACGCATCGTGGGTTACCATCATGATGGTTGCGTTAAATTCTTGATTTAAATGTTCCATAGTATCTAATAGCATACGACTGGATTTGGAATCTAAAGCACCTGTTGGTTCATCTGCCAATATCAAGCTTGGATTGGTGATTAATGCTCGGGCACTTGCGACACGTTGTTTTTGACCGCCGGACATCTGGTAAGGATATTTTTGTAAAACATCAAGAATATTTAATTTATGAGCTACTTCTTTGATACGTTTATCAATCGTATCTGGTTTCACTTTTTGGATGGTCAATGCTAAAGCAATATTTTCATAAGCATTTAAAGTATCTAACAGATTAAAGTCTTGGAAAATAAAGCCCAATTCTTCACGACGAAATTTGCTTAAGTCACCTTTTTTCAATGTTGTAATATCAGAATCATTGATAAAAATGTGACCACTGGTTACCGTGTCGATGGTAGAGATACAGTTTAACAGTGTCGTCTTTCCAGAACCACTGGGTCCCATCACACCAACAAATTCCCCATGTTCAACAGAAAAGCTGATATTATCAACTGCTTTTGTTATGTTACCGCGATTTCCATAATATTTTTGAATTTTATCTACAACTAATACAGGTTTCATAAGCTCCTCCTTTATTTATGCAAATGCTCATGGATGGCATTAAGTCGATATAATAGTATGGTCATAAGAAATAAGAAGAACAGACACCAGTAAATGCCGGTATGTAAAAATGGTGGCAGCAGAGTCTGTAGAAATAAGAGTATCGCCATACATAAAATACAGCCTTCGATTCGATGATTCCATAATGTTTTCATATCATCACCTCCATGGTACACTCATATTTTACGTTATCTGTGTCTGCTACGCCATGGATGTGTATTACAATATACTTACATTTCTGTAAGTTAGCATTTTTATCATCTTCCACACACATCTCTTATGAGCTTTGTTGTGGACAGATATGTAAATGCATTATCTTATAAAAGAAAGAGGCAGATACGAAAACGTATGTATCCTCACATATAAGAAACGTATATAAAAAAACGCAGTTATCGTATCATAAAGAAATGCATAGTATAAAAGCAAACCGTTATCCTTCAAGAAAAATGCTACAGATGCCCCGTTTAAAACAAAGCGTTCTGTAGCTTTTTATCTGCTTACCACAGCTAGGCTAGCAGATCTTGAATTTCTTTTAGAAAAATAGAAACTTCACGTTCACCAAGTGTCTGCTTCAGATACAATCCACAATAATTTTGTAAAAGGTCGCACTGTTCATGAATACGTTTTTGCTCTTCTTCTGTCGTAGCAGCTTTTTCCAATTCTTTTACATAGCGGACAAAGTCAAGCAGAACATAGATAATCAGATAACTGTTTTTTTCACTTGTGTTCATAGTTCTCCCTCCCTGTATGTTCATACTAGCAGAAATTTGTATATTTTACCATAGATATTCCGACATATTATACAATAAAAAGCCTTATATTAAAGGCTTCTAGATAAAATTTATAAAAAATTAATTACTTTAACAGCATCAATGTACTAATGGGAAAATCCAATGTTATAGTAGTGCCTTCACCTTCTGAAGAAGCGGCATGTATACCCAAATATAGTTTATCGCATAAACTCTTACATAAATATAGCCCCATACCGGTTGCTTTCTCATTTATTCGGCCATTTTTACCAGTAAATCCCCGTTCAAAGATGCGTGAAATATCACTTGGACAAATACCGATGCCATTATCCTGAATATGCAGGTGGATCGTATTTTCTTTCCGCTCTGCATAAATGTGCAATGTTTTTTCTTCTTTATCCATGTATTTGATAGCATTTAAAATGATTTGTTCGAGAATAAATTCCAGCCATTTATTATCACTATATACGATTTGGTCAAGATTTGATAATTCTACGCTGATTTTCTGTAAGATAAATATTTTAGAATGCTTGCGTAAAATCTTGGATATACATTCCTGTAGTGATAATTCTTTAATTAGATAATCCTTTTCTACTGATGTGCTGCGGGCATAGAAAAGTGCTTGTTCTACAAAGCTTTCTACTTTTTCTATTTCTTCATGTAAACTATCGGTAATGGCGGATGGATTATTAGAAATCACCAATTTTGCTGCGGCAAGTGGGGTTTTAATTTCATGAACCCACATCTCAATATAATCTTTATAATCGGCTTGTGCACTGCGATAAAGGTTGACATGATCAGCCATCGATTTATCTACCTCATGCAATACTTCCATAAGAATTTTACCATCTAAGAATAAGGGCTCTTCCATCATTTCAGTAAGCAAATATTTTTCATCTAAGGATTGTGCGGTATCTAACAAACGTTGATAAAAAGATGCACGGCGTACATATTCAATGATGAGGATTGCCAGCAGCATGCCCCAATATAATAGAGATACAACCATGATGGCCTGCGTATTATTTCCTATGCCATAAAGAAATAGCACGATAATGGCATAGGTCAATAAGCCTAACAAGATGAAATATAGTTTCTCAAATAAATAATCTTTAATCTTCATAAATAATGTATCCCATACCACGTTTTGTCTGAATCAAATCATCCAATCGCAGATATTCCAATTTCTTACGCAGGCGGTTAATATTGACCGTTAAGGTGTTATCATCAACAAACAGATCACAATCCCACATATGCTGCATCAACTCATTGCGGGAAACAATCTTATTTTTATTTTGAAACAGACAATGCATGATGCGTAATTCATTTTTTGTTAAATCAACACTGTTGCCTTTCCAATTGAGGGTGCTTTTGGATATATCTAAGACGATATCATGAATCATCAATTGGTTGCTGGAAGCGTGCTCATAGGAACGCTGTAAGATACGGGAAATTCTTGCTAATAGAATTTGCAGGTTATATGGTTTTGTCACAAAATCATCGGCACCAAGATTCATGCTGATTAATTCATCCATATCAGAATCACGACTTGTGACGATCATGATAGGGAGTTCACTGTTCTTACGTACTTCGCGGCATATAAAATGGCCGTCTACGACAGGAAGGTTTAGATCTAGCAGTAGTAAATCTGGCTTCTGCTGATGAATATCTTCCAGTAAATGATCAAATTCGGCAGGACCAAAGGCCTCATATCCGTTTTTACTTAAAAAATCACAAAGCTCATTACGTATTTTATCGTTATCTTCAATTACCATAATGCGATACATATCATCACCACCTTGGTTTTATTATAGCTTATTTTGTTAAAAATGAAAAAGAAATTCCGGTGGGAATTTCTTCTATGAGGAAATCGGCTCTTCAATTTCCAGCTTTATTTTTACGATATCATAAGCGGAAGGGCTCATGTGATGCATTAATAATTCAATGCGGGCAAGCTCTTCATTTAGAAATAAAAGGGGAATTTCATCCATGCGCAGATGGTGAGAGCTGTGAATGCCGGTATGTGTATCTACGCCTGCAAAAAAACGATGGGTGCGTTTACTGCGAATTGCATACATAATAAAAACCTCCTGTTTAGATTATTGACAAGAGGTAACTGCTTTATACGGTAGTTATACTATATGTATAGGAAATTTAGAATTGTATTTTTGAGTGGAGCACTTTGCCTAAGATTTGAATACGTCCATTGCGAAGATCTTCTCCATGAAATAAACGAGGTTCATAAGTAGGATTGCTGGCGACTAATAGTAAAGAGTCTTCTTTTTTGATGATCTTTTTAATCGTAACTTCTTGTCGATCGACTAAAACAACAGCAATCTCTCCACTATTGACATCGCTACAGCTTTTCACATAAACCAAATCTCCATCATAAATGCGCGATCCGTTCATGGAATCCCCTTGTACTTTTAAATAATAATCACCTTGTCTGGCTTCTTTGCGTGTCACCTCTTCATAACCAAGTAGATTTTCTTGTGCAAATAAATCATAACCGGCTTTCACATATCCCAAAATAGGTTTTATCTGGTTGTTTAGGCATGCCTCTACATTAATGCCAAATAATTCCGAGAGTTTTTCCAGTTTCGCCTGAGGTATGTTTTTTGATTCTCCGGATTCCCACCGTTTAACAGTGGATTTTGCTACACCGACATAATCTCCTATAGCTTCCAGACTCAGATGCTCACTAGCACGATAATAACGAATCAGTTCACTTAATGTCATAGCGTGCACCTCACTTTACTTTAGTTTACCATAACTTTTCATTTGTGACAAGTTTTTGGAACACTTGATATAATAATGAGAGGAAAAGTTATCCAATGTTCCAAATTTTATTGAAAAGTGGAACAAAAGAGGTATAATAAATGCGAAAGGCGGGATAATATGCAGGAACGTGTGATTTTACACAGCGATATCAACCATTGTTATGCGCAAATTGAGGAAATGCGACATCCGGAGCTGCGAAAGATACCGATGGCGGTCGGTGGTCATGAAGAGGCTCGCCATGGCATAATTTTAGCAAAGAATGATATGGCAAAAGCTTATCATATTAAAACAGGTGAATCTTTACGTGAGGCTTATGCAAAATGTCCGCAGTTGAAAATCATACATCCGGATTATGAAGCTTATATGTATTATACGGAGCAGGTAAAGGACATTTATCGGGAATACACGGATAAAGTGGAATCTTTTGGTTTAGATGAAGCATGGATTGATTTGACACAATCGATTTCTTTATTTGGCAGCGGAAAAGCGATTGCGCAAGAGATTCAGAAGCGAGTATGGCAGGAAATAGGATTAAGTGTTTCCATCGGAGTCAGTTATAATAAGATTTTTGCGAAACTTGGTTCCGATATGCAAAAGCCAATGGGGCTTGTGGAAATTCGCAAGGATAATTATCAGACACTGGTTTGGCCATTGCCGGTAGAAGATTTATTTTATGTGGGCAGAGCTACCAAAAAGAAACTGCGTTATTATGGTATTGATACGATTGGTGATTTGGCTAATTTATCAAAGGGATGGATGAAAGATCATTTTGGCAAGATGGGAGAGCTTATCTGGTGGTTTGCGAATGGCGAAGATATTTCCGAAGTGGCGTTGAGTGGAGCGAAAGAGCCGGTAAAATCCGTAGGGAATGCCATTACGGCTCCAAGAGATATCAATACCTTTGAGGAAGCGAAGATTATTTATTATGTTTTAGTTGAATCCGTAGCTTCAAGAATGCGTGACAGTGGATTGAGGGGAAATGTAATCAGCATTTCTTTGCGCAATAAAGAATTATCCTGGTTTTCAAGACAGCGTAAGATCATGCAAGCTACCAATATTGCGCAGGAAATCATGCCGGTCGTATTGCAGTTATTAAAAGAAAATTATACTTTTGAACAACCGTTGCGAACGATAGGAGTAAGTGTAAGTGGCATTGAGGATGATCAAGCACTTACACAATTAAATTTATTTACCAGTGAAGAAGAGCGACAGCGCCAGAAGCAATTAGAAATCAGTATTGATCAGATACGCAATCGTTTTGGTTTTGCGAAAGTGCGACGCTGTGTAACATTGCTGACACCGGATCTCTCAGAATTTAATCCTAAGGAAGAACATGTGATTCATCCGGTATCCTTCTTTTAAGTATGATGAAACTGTATAAGCGCTATGTGGATGTATTGACTTTACATGATCGCTATGGCAATCTGATACCCAAGGTCATGATATGGGACAATGGCATGGAATATCCAATTGATCGGGTATTGGAAATCCGCAAGTCAGCATCACAGGTAGGAGGATGTGGCATCTTATATCGCTGTCGTATAGCAGGGGTTGAACGTAATTTATTTCTAGAGAGAACTCGCTGGTTTATTGAAAGTGCAAAACCTTGATTGACGAGGATAAAAATTATCTTTATAATAAAAAAGAAAGGCGGTGAGCAGAATGCTGTATCGGGTATTCAAAAAGCATCGAAGAGCAGAGGGCTTCGCAGTGAAAACAGTGTTGTGCGAAGCCGTTGTCTTAAAAATAGATAGTATCGGTCAATAAACAAAGTTCTTTGTTTTTTTCGTCATATAAAAATAATATGCTGTTTCACATGATAAAGACTTACGCGAATTTTTTTAACAAGGCGAAGTCTTTTCTTTATGTTTTGTATCTTATAAAAAGGGAGTATGATTATGCAATTATGGAAACAGAATAGTATTAAATTTTTAAGTGCCCAAACAATTTCATTATTTGGATCCAGTATCGTTCAATTTGCAATCATCTGGCAAATTACTCTGCAAAGCAAATCCGGTGTTATGATGAGTGTTGCTACGATTTGTGGTTATGTTCCGCAAATGTTGATATCCATGTTTGCAGGGGTGTTAGCAGATCGTTTTTCGCGGCGTAATTTGATTATGTGGAGCGATGGTATAATTGCGTTTTCCACATGGATCGTCGCTATGGCTTTTTTAACAGGCTATCAGGAAATGTGGATGCTGTATGTTGTTTTACTTATCCGCTCTGCAGGAAGTGGTATCCAAATGCCGGCTGTAAATGCTTTATTGCCACAGCTAGTGCCACAGGAGCATTTACTGCAGATAAATAGTATATATAGTGTTATTAATTCGCTGATGATGTTTTTATCTCCTATCATCAGTGGGCTGCTGTTAACACTTATGCCATTAGAAATAGCTTTTTTCCTTGATGTGATAACTGCCCTCATTGGCAATGGCATTATGCTGTTGGTAAGGGTGGATTCACAAAAGCTAAACGCAAACAAGAAAAAGACGATGCAGATGATGAAAGAAGGATGGCAGTATATAAGACATCATGACATGCTGTCTAAGCTGCTGCTCTTTATCTTCTTTGTTATGGTATTTATATCACCTGCTGCTTTTATGACACCGTTATTGGTTGCACGTAATTTTCATGGAACCGTATATGCTCTTTCTATCAGCGAAATGCTGTTTGCCTTAGGTGCTGTTGTTGGCGGTGTCTTGATGAGCATCTGGGGACATCGCCAAAGGCATATTACAATGCTGCTATACTCAACTTTTGTTTATGGTGCATTCATGTTGGTATTAGGAATGGCCGTTAATTTTGCAGTGTATTTAGGTGCTAATTTTCTGATAGGCATATGTATGCCTTGTTTTCAAACGTCTTATCAAACGTATCTGCAAGAGCATGTAGAATCTTTCTTACAAGGTAGGGTATTTGGTGCCGTACAGATCATAAATGCCTGTGCGTTGCCTTTAGGCACTGTAGTGTTTGGACCTTTGGCAGATTATATCGCATTGAAATGGATATTTTGTGTCTGTGCTCTGACGGTTATGCTTTGTGTCATTTTTTTTGTTAGCTATATACATAGAATCAGCGATAAGCATCCACGCTACTAGCGACTGAGGTGAGAATATGAAAAAGCAGAAAGCAAAACCAGCCACAAATAAAAAACCGGCCAAAAAGGATGCCGGTAATAATCAGTGGACCAATGCCAATCTAAAGTATTATCCTGATGAAAGGGAACCTAAAAACGGTCCTTCGGGAGAATAACATTGTCCACAGGTTATGATAAGTCAGACTTTGGTCTGGCTTTCTTTTATGTTTTTAGTTAAACATTTCGCAATGAACATGACGATAATTCTCTGATTTATCGAAAGCATAATTAATGTTGCTATTTCAGCATTTTGATCAAGCTTGGCAGAGTGCATAAAAACGTGTTTTGAAATTCTATTATCTTTCAAGTGCTCATTATAATTTTTCGGGAAATCATCAACGTTCTTTTTGCATAGCGGTAATGATTGCCATTTTATATATTTCATCTATGCTGGCAGAACGGGATAAGTCATTCATTGGCAAACGAACGCCTTGCAAAATAGGTCCTAATGCCTCATAGCCTCCTAAATTAGCAACAAGCTTATATCCGATATTGCCGGAATTCAAATCAGGAAAGATCAGTACATTGGCTTCTCCTTTGATGGGGCTGTTAGGTGCCTTTAGCTCTGCCACTTGAGGGTTTAATGCACAATCTACCTGTAACTCACCATCGACAATATAATCCAAGGGCATATGAGAAAGACGTATGGCGGTTTCACGTACCAGGTCAACATCAATACCACTGCCACTTCCTTTACTAGAATAGGATAGGAGTGCCACTTTTGGCGTTAAGCCGAAAGCTTTTGCACTTTCAGCACTTTGCAATGTGATTTCCACCAATTGATCAACATTGGGATTGCGATTCATGGAACAATCTGCAAAAATTAGGCGCTGTTCTTTTTTTAGCATTAGAAAACAACTGGACATAAAACTACAACCGGGCTTCGTTTTTACCAATTGCATAATGGGACGTAAGGTATCTGCAGTAGAATTGGTAGAACCGCCAAGTAAGCCATCGGCATACCCCATTTCTACATACATTGTACAAAAATACGTATCCTTTTGTATCCATTCCTCTGCCATTTTGCGATCTGCTTTTCCTTTGCGCAGTTCCAGCATTCGCAATAGCATCTGTTCTTTATCGGCAAACGCATCCGGATCAAGGATTTCCAGTTTACGGATATCTAAATGTTCTTTACTCGCTACTTCTTTAATGCGATCCCGTTTTCCATAAACAATCGGGTGTAGCACGTTTTTATCAATTAATTTTTGGGCGGCATGTAAAACGCGTGGATCGGTTCCTTCCGTGAAGAGGATTCTTGTCTTTGCCTCAAGTTTTTGCATGATGACACCAGCTTTCTTATCTTCTGCCTTAATCATAACAGAAATTTATGAAAAAGGTATTGCCAAAATAACCGCAATTTGATGATGTATGAAAAGGGATGTGTTGAGCATACTATGAACAAGGAGGCTGAATAAACATGAAAGCATTGAATTATATAGCTCTTTCTCTGGTAATTGTAGGAGCTGTTAACTGGGGTCTTATTGGATTTTTAGATTTTAATCTGGTAGATGCCTTGTTTGGAACAGGATCTGTATTATCCAGAATCATCTATGCAGTTGTAGGTGTATGTGGTTTATACGCCTTGAGCTTCTTTGCTCGCATAGATACACCGCATAGAGATTAAGGAGAAGCGTTTCTCCTTTTTTTATGCTATGTATTTTTTTTATATGGCGTTAGATCGTTTCGCCTAATCGCAATTCTTCATTTCTTGGAAAATGCCTTCAGCAATCAGTTTGGCAAGAGCTTTTCGTTTGTCGGGATGATTTAGAATTTGTTTATCTGTTGTTTGATCTAGATAACCGACTTCAATTAGGATGGAATTCATTAAGGTATTGCGTACTACATACAAACGATTACCATCAAATACACCATTATTGCGGATGTCTTTTTGTGTAGCTAGAGCAGCAGATACAGCGTTTGCTAAAGCAGTTCCTTTTTTGTTTGTATAGATTTCAAAGCCATGTGCCAGATGATTGTTCGAGGCGTTCGCGTGCAAGGAAACAAAGTATTTGCAGGAAGTATGATTGGCAAGTTGTACCCGACGCTTTAAATCGCTAAGTTCATTTTCACCTAAGGCTTCATCTTTATAGCGTGTCATATGAACTTTAATTCCTTTTTGCTCTAAGCATCGGCGCACTTCATGTGCCATTTCAAGATTAAAATCTTTCTCCATGAATCCACCATACACCGCACCGCTGTCCTGTCCGCCATGCCCTGCATCAAGGATGACTTCACACTTATCATAGGCAGGAGCTTTCTGTTGGAATAGCCGTGTGGCAATGAGCAAAGTTCCAACCGCTACAATCATGTATTTTAAAGTTTTCTTACGCATAATTTCATCTCCTTCGTTAAGTTAAAGTATAACGAAGAATACTTACGAAAAAGGTAACGCTTTCTTTCTAAAACCTTAATACTTTCTGAATAAATGAAGTACCATGCATATGACGGTGAAATAGGGGCTTAGCTATACGCTTACGAATATAGGATGGTTTTCTAAAAGTAAAACCGTAAGGATAACCTTACTGCATATAGAAAAAGGCTGTCGCTATGTGAAGGAAACCCAATTCTTTGAATAACCAAAGGAAAGGGTTCTTTTCACTTTAAAAACAGCCGTTTTTTATATGCTAATACTCTTATTTTTATTGGACACTGAATGCTAATTCATCATCTAGGGCATCAATCATATTTAAAGAGTTAAATTTCTCTATCAATTTCTCAACAGTTAAGGTTTTCTTTTCTTCACCTTTAATGTCTAATATGATATCTCCCTTATGGAACATTAATAAACGATCTCCATATGTGATGGCATGTTTTAGATTATGAGTGATCATAATCGTCGTCATCTTCTTTTCTTTTACGATTTTATCTGTCAGATGAATGATCAAATCACTTGTTTTGGGATCAAGTGCAGCCGTATGCTCATCCAATAGTAGTACTTCCGGTTTAATTAAGGTTGCCATTAATAAGGATAAAGCTTGGCGCTGCCCACCGGATAAAGCGCCTACTAAGACTTCCAGCTTATCTTCTAAGCCTAATTGCATATTTGTTAATTCTTCCTTAAATAAAGGGATTAAGGAACGATCAACACCTTTTGTTAAACCAAAGGCTTTCCCTTTATTATAAGCCATCGCCATATTTTGTAAGATGGTTAAAGAAGGTGCTGTTCCTTTTTGCGGGTCTTGAAAAACACGTCCGATATATTGGGAGCGTTTATGTTCGGGAACCTTGGAAATATCTTGCTTCTGAAAGCTGATTTTTCCACTGTCTTGCAGGATATTGCCACTAATGATATTAAAGAAAGTAGATTTACCACTGCCATTGGAACCGATGATCGTCACAAATTCTCCATCTTCAATTGCAACATTCAAATCTGTAAACAGAACGACCTCATTTGCACTTCCTTTGTTGAAGGTCTTTTTTATGTGTTCTAATTTTAACATATCGTCACCTCAATTTTTTATCGAGCGATGAAAGAATTTTGCCATCACTCCATTGCCAAGAATCAATACCAGGATGAAGATAATCGACATGATCAAACGCAGATACGTCGATGGAAATCCGGCATTTAAGGCAGCGGCAATGGCAAAACGATAAACGATGGCACCAAGCACAACGCTGGTGGTAAAGCCAATGAAGCGGGAGCGTTTAAATAAGGTGATTCCCATGATGACGCTGGCTAAGCCTAAGACAATCATGCCAGTACCCAGATCTGCGGTAAAGGAGCGCAGAAACTGTGAAATTAAAGCACCGGAAACGGCGGCATACCCATTGCTTAAGGCCAGTCCATTCATTTTGATCCAACCGATATCTTTTCCTAAGGTGGCAATCAATTGTGGATTATCTCCGGCTATTCTCATTAAGAATCCATATTTGGTTTGTAAGAACCAATCTATTAGCAGCTTCATAAGGAGGACCAGTACAAGGAGAATGATTACAGGCCAAAGTTTCATGATCCATTCTCCCATGGTGCCGCCCACCATATCCGCAATTGCATTTCCATAGGTAAATATCGTATCATAAGAGAATAAAGGAATCAAACTGGAATTACCTGCGACAATAAGGTTGATAGAGTATAAAGCAGTCATGACCAGTATACCGCTTAATAAGGAGGATATGCGAAATTTCACATGGAGGATTCCGGTCGCATACCCAGCTAGTACCCCGGCAATGAAAGCAGCGATGAGGACAACAAAAGGATTCCATCCTTGGGTAATAAAGATTGCTCCTACTGCTGCGCCTAAGGGAAAGCTTCCTTCTACCGTCAAATCCGCATAATCCAATACTTGATAGGTCAGTAACACACCGATGGCCAATATGCCATAGGCAAGGCCTTGTGCCACTACATCTAGTAAGAAATCCATATCATCACCTTATTCTTCAATGAAGGTCGCACGTTTTGCCAAATCATCAGGAATGTTGATTTGGAGTTTTTCGGCAACTTTTTTATTAATCATCAGTTTGGTTTCTTTCGCTGTTTCAACAGGGATAGCAGATGGTTTTTTTCCATTTACCAAAATATCATAAGCCATAGCACCAGCCTGTTCTCCTAGTTTTTCATAGCTGATGGAATCACTAGCCAAAAGACCTGATTTCATTTGTCCATCTTCTGCCGCAAATACTGGAATTTTGGCATTTGTTGCCTTATCCGTAATGGTTGCGGTGGCAGCTACGACAGAGTTATCTGTAATGTTATAAATGCAGTCACAGCTACTTGCCAGCTGTTGTGCCGCTGTTGTAATTTCAGAAGCTTGAGAAATACCTTTCTTTACTACGGTAAAGCCGTAATCAGGTGCCATTTTTTCAACTTGTTCTACCTGTAACTTACCATTTGGCTCACCAATATTATAGATCATACCAATTTTTTTAGCTTTTGGTAAGAAGGTGCGAATGAGTTTAACTTGTGTTTCTAAAGGTGCTGCATCTGATACACCAGTAATATTCGCTCCCGGTTCTTCATTGCTTTTTACCAGCTTGGCATCTACGGCATCCGTTACCGCATTAAAAACTACCGGTGTGTCTTTGCCTACGGTTGCATTCGCCGCAGCTAATGCAGAAGGTGTCGCAATGGCATAAATCAAATCGACATCATCAGAGACGAATTGTTTTGTGATAATATCGTTTGTGGCTGTATCACCTAGGGCATTCTTTTCAACGAATTCAACTTCAATGCCTTTACCCTTGAGATATTTCGTAAAACCTTCTTTGGCACTATCCAAAGCCGGGTGTGTCATGTGTTGAACGATACCTATTTTGTACGTTTTGGCGGTTTCTGGTTTTGCTTCCTCGTTTTTTGTGCCACATCCACTGATGAGCAGACAGACAGCGAGAATTCCCATTAATTTTTTCATTGTTTCTCCTCTTTTCTTTTCCATATTATAGTTATGATGATACCTTCTTTTGTATGTAAAATCAACATTTTCATGAAAATATTTGCAAATAAATGCATTGCGCTTACATTTATTATTATAAAATGTAAAAATATTCAGTAATATCTGAATCTTCAAAGACAGATAGCCAACTCTGTGCTATACTAATACACAAACAGAAAGTAGGTGTTGCAGCATGCTGCATATTTATCATGGGGATGGTAAAGGAAAAACAACAGCCGCTTTGGGCTTGGTGATGCGCGAGCTGGGTCATGCACAAAAAGTGCTTGTTGTACAGTTTCTTAAGGATGGCAAGAGTGGGGAAATATCCTTTCTCAAACAGCAGCCACTTGTGACCTGCTTGTATTCTCCTATGCCAAAATTGTTTTACTATCAGATGGGGCAGGAAATGCGCGTAACAACGGCCTTATCTCAGCATGCCTTGTTTGAAACGGCGGAACAAACAGCTGCACAATATGCTTGCATTCTTCTGGATGAAGCTTTGGATGCATTGCAGTTGGGGATTCTTCAGGAAATTGAAATGCTTGCCTTTCTGAACGCAAACAAAGCGCGTGAAATTATACTAACGGGGCGCAATCCATCAAAGAACATTCTCGCATGTGGGGATTATATAACCCAGATGAAGCTGGAGAAGCATCCCTATCAAAAACAGCAGGCACCACGTAAAGGTGTGGAATATTAAGGAGGATAGCAAAATGGCAATTGAACTTGTACGCGAATATTTAAAAACTTATGGAAGAGAACAGGATATCATTGAACTGGATACATCAAGTGCAACGGTGGAATTAGCAGCTGCTGCGTTAGGCACAGAACCTGCTCATATCGCAAAATCAATGTCTTTTATGGGGAGTGATGGAGCACTCATCGTGGTATGTGCAGGCGATACAAAGGTCGATAATCATAAGTTTAAGGAATGTTTTGGAGTAAAAGCTAAAATGTTGCGAGGAGAGGATGTGGAGAAATATACCAATCATGCGATTGGCGGTGTCTGTCCTTTTGCAATACCACAGGATACCAAGGTGTATTTAGATGTATCATTAAAACGTTTTGCGCATGTCTATCCAGCATGTGGCAGTGCTAATTCAGCCATTCGTTTAACCTGTGAAGAACTCGCTGAATTAATTGGAAACGCTACATGGGTTGATGTCTGTAAGATCATAGAAAGCTAAGAGTTGCATGCATATGTGACTTTTTTTTGCGAAACATAAAGTTTCTTCCGGTAGTATCAAAAGATTCATCATACTTTTAGCATTATATTTAGACACCACAAGTTCGATAGCTTTGATCATGGTGCTAACCAACAAACTAGGTTGTGGTTAGGTTTATCTATTTCATGCATAAGATGGGTGGTAAGATCTATGCGCAGATAAAAGATGATGACATGGCTTTTACCCTTGTCTTTTCATATTGATCAAATATAGAAAAAAGCAGTTATCTGCTTTTTTCTAACGAATTTGATTATAGTGTGTTTTCTATGTTTTCTTCAGCAACTTCTTCTGTGTTTGCGGTCTCTATCTTAGTTTCTTGCACAGCGGCTTTTGTAGTAACTTGAATCATAGAGTGATTTTTTAATTTCACAAGGCGTTCAAAATAGGCTGTTTTATTATGATGAAAGAGCATATGAATGCCTGTTTTTAGGGAAACCAAATAGAATGCGCATAGCAGCACAGCCAATGCCAATATGCAAATCTGATAGGTGGAAGGTATGGAAAAATAAATATCAAACAGCATCAATAACATTAATGGTATTGGCAATATAAATAGATACAGAGGAAAGAAATGTAGAAAATATTGATACCATTTTGGTCGTTCATCTTCCTCATTCACCAATTTTATCTTCACTAAGGCCTTACCGAAGGTCCAGCCTTTGGTAAAAATAGGCAAAATAAACAATAGTAGGGTAACAGAACACACAAGACAGCCATAAAAAACAAGGAGTGTTTGAAGGAAAGTTGTAATCGTAAAGTATTTTGTACATACATAATAAAGCAGAAAAGAAGCAATAAGGATAAATAGAACATCGCTGAAGAAGGCAACGACTCTACGCATTGAGGTAACCTGCTGTCCTTTTTGGAAGGCTTCTTCATCTAACTTTGAACGTGTTGGTAAGAAATGGACAAAGATAGGTGTTAAAACATAGCCACACATACCGCCAAAACTATTCGTGATAAGATCATCCACATCAAATAAACGATAAGGACGTGGATAAATACCAAATAGTGCACTTAGCTGCAGACATTCAAAGGATAAGGATAACATAAAACTGCCAAGCAGCGTTTTCTTCCAACTATATTGAAAATAGTAACGCAGATATACACCGAAAGGAACGGTTAATAAAACATTAAAGATGATTAAGTATAAGCTAGGCTCATTAAAGGCAGTTAAGTAAGTGGCGGGATCATTCCAGACGAGTGAGGTTGATGTTGTAAATTCCATTAAGGATTTAAAAGGAATCAGCTGCATGATTGGTTTGGTGTAATGCTGTACTTCTTCAATAGGTGGTAAAGGAAGGCTTACTAAGAAATACGCACAAAGTAGATAAAAGATAAAAGAATAGATAATCAAGACACGCAAAAAGAGGATACTGCCATAACGGCGGTATTGTACGATGATATAGGGAATCGTAAAAAGAGCTGCTAAAAAAGGAAAGATAAGCATTGCAGCAGTAATGGGAATCAGATATACAGACATAGACAAATACTCCTTCACTGTTTCGTATTATACCATAAGTTATCTTTTCATAGAAAAAAACAATAGGGCTTTAGGTATAAGCATGAAAGTATTCGACAATCTAACTATAGGAGTGTATCAGTAATCATTTGGCGGTAGAAAAAAAGTATGTTATAATGAGACGGCTGTGCGAAACACACCCAATCGTGCGATAAATGAACACACTTTTTTTATGGCCGTAAAGGGTATGGGATGCAAAAGCAAAAAGAAGGAGTGAACACATTGACAATACAAATGGTACTGGCAAATGTAAATGAATTTTTATATAGCAATATCTTACTTGCGTTATTGATTGGTACAGGAATATATTTCACGATACGGACACGGTTCGTGCAATTTCGCTTGTTGAAAGAAGGCATTTCTTTATTGATGGAAAAAGCACATACAGAGGATGGGGTATCTTCCTTTCAGGCCTTGATGATTTCAACAGCATCGCGTGTCGGTACCGGCAATATCGCTGGTGTGGCTACCGCGTTAGCAGCTGGAGGCGCAGGCTCTATCTTTTGGATGTGGGTAACGGCTTTGATAGGTGGGGCGAGTGCTTTTGTGGAATCGACCTTAGCACAGGTATATAAGGAACAAGATGGTGAACAGTATCGCGGCGGTCCGGCTTATTACATAGCGAAAGCTTTAGGCAAGCGCTGGCTGGGAGTTGTTTTTTCTTTACTGTTAATTGCCTGTTTCATTTTCGGATTTAATCCTTTACAGGCATATAATGTGAGCAGTGCCGTATCGTATTATTTTGAAGATCAAGAACTAGTAGCCGTCGTGATTGGTCTTATTTTGGCTATCGCTACAGCAGCGGTTATTTTTGGCGGTGTTCATCGTATCGGTATCATCTCTTCTACAGTAGTGCCGATTATGGCGTTGTTGTATATCATATTGGGACTTTATATCACCTTGGCAAATGTGCAGAAATTACCTGCCATTTTTGGCATGATCATGGAACAGGCCTTTGATCTGAAAGCTATCATGGGTGGTTTTGCCGGTTCTTGTGTGATGTATGGTATCAAAAGAGGATTATTTTCTAATGAGGCAGGAATGGGATCAGCACCAAATGCCGGCGCGAGTGCAGATGTATCACATCCGGTGAAGCAAGGTCTAGTGCAGACAATTTCGGTTTTTATTGATACGATTCTTATATGTACGACAACCGCATTTATGCTGTTGAATTATGGTAGTGATGCTAATTTGACCGGAATGCCTTATGTACAGCAGGCGATATCTGCTGAAGTCGGACAGGCAGGAATCCACTTTATCACCATTTCGATTTTCTTATTCGCTTTCTCTTCTCTAATTGGGAATTACTGCTATGCAGAAAGCAATTTGAAATTCATTTTGGATACAAAGCGTTCTTTATGTATCTTTCGAATATTGGCGATTGTTGTGATCTTCTTTGGAGCACAGGCTAGTTTCTCGACCATATGGGATCTAGCAGATGTGCTTATGGGCTTTATGGCAATCGTAAATATCATTGCCATCCTATTGCTGGGCAAGATTGCAATTACCTGTTTAAAAGATTATAGCGCACAGAAAAAACAGGGGAAAGATCCTGTTTTTGATCCTGAGCGTTTGGGCATCGCAAATGCGGATTGTTGGAAAGCTATTGTAAAAGATTATAAAGAAGACACATCGATGGATGATAAATGATTTCTATCGTTTTATGCATTATCAAAAAAGCGTAACAGGAATTAACATGTTCCTGTTTTTTTTATGCTTTTCTTTTTACAATGAAAAGAAGAGGGCTTCTTATTTGACGGATAGGGAAAAGCGGTTTATCCTATAAGTGTAATATAAAAAGTTACAATTGGAGGTGAGAGAATGCCAAGTGAGTTTATCATTGCTGTTCATGCAATGGCTTATCTGAGAAAGCATCCGCGTTTGATATCTAGTGAAGAGCTGGCCGAAAATATTTGTGTGAATCCGGTCAGGGTCAGAAAAGTGATGGCCAAGCTGAAAGCCTATGGTCTTATTGATACCAAGCAAGGATTAAGCGGAGGGTATTCTTTTTCTATTCAAAATGAAACAGTGACCTTAAGCCAAATCTATGATGCTTTACAGATGCGTATTTTTCACAGTAACTGGCGCAGTGGGAATGCGCATTTAAAATGTATCGTATCGAGTGGTATGGCACAGGTTATGGATGATCTATATGAAACAATGGAAGCTACCTGCTATGAGAAGTTAAAAGCCATATCCATTTGTGATGTCGTAAAGGAACTGGAACAGTTGTATGCGTTAAAGGAGAATACCAATGAAAGAAGATAAAGCAAAGCTCTTTGTAAAGAAGAGTGAATGTTCTGTAAAGACATGTGCACACTTCTTAAAAGAAGTGTTAAAGAAGAGAAAGATACCTATATTTGCTGTTTACGACCATGGGGAAAACGCAAAAACAGTTGGTATGGAAATGCCCGAAACGATTGTTATTGTATTTGGTAATCCCAGCATAGGGACAAAGCTTATGCTGGAGAATGCAGCCATAGCATTAGAATTGCCTTTAAAAATTGCGATTTGGGAAGAAGATCAGCATACCTACGTCGCAACGAATCGTCTGTTGCCCTTGGCCGAGCGTTATGGCATATGTGAAGTTGAAATTCTTCAACAAATGGAAGAATTGGTTGAAGAACTTGTATGGTTAACTGCCATGCAAAAGAGAAGTTTATGTTAAAAGAAGGAACGACTATTTATTTTTATGTACAAGGTTATCTGATGCAGGGGAAAGCCGTACATATCCAAGGTGATGAACAAGCATATACCTTTCATATCGAAGGCTATGGGGCATGCGCAGGGCCACATGTCCTACACTCTTCACAGTTGCATCACACCTTGTTCTTAAGTGAAGAAGAAGCAAAATTGTATCAAAACATAGAAGCTGCCTATTTAGAGAATACGTTTTAATTTATGATTCACAATTTACGCATTAACATCCAAATAACAATAAGATCTAATATGATCCAGGAGGAAAGCAATATGAGTTTCATTACAATCACCAACGAGAACGTTAACGAAGTTAAGGAACGTGAAACAGTAGTTGTCGAATTTTGGGCACCATGGTGTGGCTATTGCAAACGCTTAGCACCTGTTTTAAAACAAGTGGCTAAAGAACATGCAGAAGCATTTGATATTTTACAAATCAATATTGATGAATTTGAAACATTGGCAGAAGCCTATGGCATTGAAACCATACCGACACTTGCTCTCTTACATCATGGAAAGGCGCAAGATGCTTTGATAGCTCCACAATCAAAACATGAAGTACTGGCCTTTTTGAAAGAACATAAGCTAATTGCTTAAGAAAGGAAAGCAATATGAAACTTTATGATGTTATCATTATCGGCGGTGGTCCTGCCGGTTATAGTGCTGCTCTATATGCTGCTCGAAATGCCCGAAGCGTTTTAGTTATTGAAAAATTATCAGCCGGAGGGCAGATGGCTACTACAGGCATTGTGGAAAATTATCCTGGTTTTACCGATGGTATTGATGGCTTTGAACTGGCGGAAAAGATGCAGGAAGGTGCCGAAAAGTTTGGGGCGGAAACAGTTTATGATACCGTGATTCAGGTTGAATTGAAAAACAATCCAAAAATCATTCACGGAGAAGAAGCTGACTACTATGGGAAAACAGTTGTGATTGCTACCGGTGCTCATCCAAGAGAATTAGGATTGGCAAAAGAAGCACAACTGCGTGGAAAAGGAATTGCTTATTGTGCAACTTGTGATGGGATGCTTTATAAAGGGAAAGATGTACTCGTTGTCGGTGGTGGCAACTCCGCCATTGCAGATGCTCTGTTTTTATCCAAAATCTGTCATCGTGTAACCTTGATTCATCGCCGTCATGAGTTAAGAGCATCGCGGATTTATGAGAAACAGTTGGCAAACAGTAAGATTGCTTTCCTATGGGATAGTCGAGTCGTTGATATTATCGCTGATAAAAAAGTCACCGGAGCGAAAATTGAAAATTTACTTACACATGAGATACAAGAGCTTTCCTGCGATGGTATCTTTGTGGCAATCGGACGTGTCCCGGATGCACAGCTATTCAAAGCACAGCTGACTTTTGATAACAATGGATATATCCTTGCAGATGAATCCACACGAACCAATGTGGAAGGTGTCTTTGCCATCGGTGATGTACGTAGCAAGGCTCTTCGACAGATTATCACTGCAGCCAGTGATGGCGCAACCTGTTCCAAATATATTGAAGATTATTTAAATGAACAAGAACATGCTGTTTAAAAACTTAAGGAAGAAACGATACTTCTAAAAGTCCTAGACAAACAGGTGAAACCACCTGATGACACAAAAAACAAGAGAGCATTCTTACAGAAGAAATCCATTAGGACAACGTATAGATCTGTATTTTATGGATTATCTGCTCTGACAATGCCTCTTTCTTAACGAAGGAGAGAAAAGGTATGATTGAAAGCTTATGGGAATTTTACCGAACCCGCTACGATTTTATTGTTCCATTGATTATTGAACATTTGCAGATTGCCGTTATTGCTATCATCGCCGCAACGATGATTGGTGTATCTCTTGGCATTTTTATTCATGAAAAGAAACGTTTATCCCCCATTGTTTTGGGACTTGTCAGCTTTCTTTATACAATTCCCTCAATTTCTATGTTGGGCTTTCTCATTCCCTTTAGTGGTATCGGCAATAAAAGTGCTATCATCGCTTTGACTATTTATGCTTTATTGCCGATTATACGCGCTACCTTTACCGGCTTGGAAAATGTAGATGCAGATATCATAGAAGCTGCCCGAGGAATGGGCAGTACACGAAAACAGATTCTATTTCAGATTAAACTGCCCTTAGCAATGCCGGTTATGTTATCGGGTTTTAAAAATATGACCGTTATGACAATTGCCTTGGCCGGTATTGCATCCTTTATCGGAGCTGGAGGACTCGGTGTTGCGATTTATCGTGGAATTACTACGAACAATATGACGATGACGATTGCCGGTAGTCTGGCGGTTGCTCTACTAGCCTTTCTTTGTGATATTTTGATCGGCTGTATGGAACGCTTTTTGCGCAATCGCCGGCATACACAAAAAACGAAGCATCGTGTTATGCTAAGTATTTTGGCTGTTTTCATCGCGCTTAGCGCTGGCCTCTTTTATACACCACATAAAAAAGAAGTGCTTCATCTGGCAACGAAACCGATGAGCGAAGAATTTATTATCGGGGAAATGCTGAAACAGCTTATTGAAGATCGTACTGGAATTTCTGTAGTAATCACAAAAGGTGTCGGCGGCGGTACTAGCAACATCCATCCGGCAATGGTCAAAGGAGATTTTGACTTGTATCCGGAATATACAGGAACCTCATGGAGCTTTGTCTTAAAAGAAAAAGAACTGCCGGATGATGCTACCTTATTCAAAGAACTCAATCAGCAATATCAAAAAAACTATCATATGGAATGGGTAGGTTTATATGGCTTCAATAATACGTATGGAATCGCAGTAACTAAAAAATTGGCAGATACGTACCATTTAAAAACGTATTCTGATTTGGCGGCTGTCTCACATAAACTCTCTTTTGGCGGGGAATATGATTTCTATGAGCGTGAGGATGGCTATGATGCATTAACGATGGCTTATGGATTTCACTTTAAAAAGACGAGGGATCTTGATATCGGCTTAAAATATGATGCCTTAGAAAATGGCGAGACGGATGCCATTATTGCCTTTACGACAGATGGGCGTTTAAGTAGTCCTAATATCGTATTGCTACAGGATGATAAACATTTTTTCCAAACTTATTATGCAGGAACAATCATTCGTCAGGATACCTTAAAAAAATATCCTGAATTACGCCAAGTGCTGATGCTGATGAATAATCTGATCAGTGAAAAAGAAATGGCCGCAATGAATCATGAAGTAGAAACCCAGAAAAAGAATGAGGCGGATGTTGCACGCGCCTTTCTCATAAAAAAAGGTCTGTTGGAGGTGAAGAACCATGAGTGAAATCATTTGTAACCATGTGAAAAAAGCCTATGGAGAGACAATCGTATTGCATGATGTTTCCTTTACGATACAACCTCATGAACGCATCAGTATCATCGGTGGCAGTGGCAGTGGTAAAACAACATTACTTAAGCTGTTAAACGCTCTTATTCTGCCGGATGAAGGCAGTATTCAAATCGATGGCATTGATATCAGTACCATGGATGCCAACCTCTTACGTCAAAGTATCGGTTATGTCATTCAAAGCATTGGCCTATTTCCGCATATGACGATTTATGACAATATTACTTATGTATTACGTTTAAAGAAATGGGATGCCATACGCATGCAGCAGCGTGTGGAAGAATTACTGCATATAGTTGATTTGGATGCTACTTTATTAACACGTTATCCTGATGAATTAAGTGGTGGACAGAAACAGCGTGTTGGCATTGCTAGAGCATTAGCGGCAGATCCTAAGGTTGTTTTGATGGATGAAGCTTTTGGCGCCGTAGATGAAATAACCCGACATACCTTGCAAGAAGAGTTGTTAAGAATACATGCTGTCGATCCTTTCACTCTGGTATTTGTGACGCATGATATCAAAGAAGCTTTATATTTAGGAGAGCGCGTCATGGTGATGAAAGATGGATGTGTCGAACAATTCGATACCGCACAACACATTCGTCAGCATCCTAAAACAGCTTTTGTGAAACAATTATTATCTTATTTGTAAAGTATATTCTATGTGCAGGGGATGCTAATAATGTAGTGCTATGTAAGAAGATTCTTTTAACTAGAACCTTCTTTTTTGTTTATAAAGGTGTATACACTTTATGAACATAGATGAGACAAACCCCTTTCCTACGGATATCGACAAAAAATCGATTATTGGGTTAATGCAATATACGTTTCATAAATGGTATTCCAAGTTACTTGTCCGACAAGACCATCTTGTGCTAATCCAAATTCTCTTTGGAAAGCTCGCACGGATCGCTCCAATCCGGCCCCAAAACGACTATCGATATCAACAGGGGGGATATTGGTATAAGTTTGGGCAATGACAGATAAGAAATACTGTAGTTGCTGCACCTCAATACCGACATCTCCCCGCCGCAATACGCGGCCTGTCCATAAACCGGTAAAATAACCCTGTGGTCTGCCAAGACTGCCTAATTCAGCTAATTTTCTTACAGCCACATAAATACGAGATATCTGATTCCATGTTGTCTGACCGACAATACCATCTACACTCAAATTGAATTGTTGTTGGAAAGTTCTGACAGCGCGTTCTGTTACTTCTCCAAAGATACCATCCGGTGGATAGATAAGGGGAATATTTGGATAATTGACAGCGATGCCATTCAACAGTTCCTGTATGATGAAGACATTTTGTCCTTGAGAGCCTCTTCTTAGCGCATAACCGGGATAGGAGGGTGTGATATATTGTACATTATCCGTTTCGCGAAATTGCATCGTATCGCCATAGTAATAACGAATAATGCGCGTAGAATCAAAGCCGCGATTTGCTAAATCAAGTGTACCCCATTGTTTCATGCCAGGGCATTGAGCAATCTTACCATCACAATATTCTGCATAATAAGGTTCACGGAAATATGGCTTTTGCAGGAATTGACCAATAACTTCATCAACAACAGCTGCGACACTGTCATAAATATTACGTCCTTTCACAAAAGCCTGATCATAAGCTGTTGAATTGGTGATATCAAAGGGATAGCCACGACCACGATACCATTCTGTATATACACGATTCAACACCAGTGACATCTGTGCCCAGATGTTAGCTCGCAAGGCCTCATATGGCCAGGTCGGATAGATTTCTGAGGATGCGACATTTTTCAAATAATATACAAAATCTACCGTCAGATTTTCAGCTGCCGTATTCGGTCTGCCCAGATGTACTGTAATTGTTCTGGGTATGATGATTTCCTCAAGCATACGTTCTTCCTGTGCCAGTAAATAATTTATGTTCGCCTAAATCATTCTCATTACGCCCTGGCGTTTCTCCTTTCTTTTCTCTTAAAATCACGGTAAGCGTTGATCCAATATCCGCAAAGATCTGTACATTGTGCACGACTTCAGTATCATATTCCACATGACTTACTTCAACACTGTATGTGGAATAGGGACGTCTTGCTGTGGTACTTTGTTGGGATAAGGAAGGATGTGGCGCTTCTAACGCAATTTCTTTACATCGCCCCATTGCATCTGTTTTCTCACATACGACTTGTCGTACCATAAGATTACCATTAAAAATGGTGACAGTCGCATTGCTGACTGGCAGGGATTGTTCATTATAGACTTCTATACGTAAATATCCTTGTGGCAAATCAACCACCTCCATTACAACGTATGCAAATAGGGATACACATCGTGGTCATTTATCCATGAAACCCATAGATTCCTCAAAAGAACACAAGTTTTTTCATGAAGTTTCCAAAGAATATGGACGAATTTTCACATTTACGCTATACTGAAGATGCAAGAGCTCTCCTTTCTTATGTGTGTAAAAAATAAAAAAATTGAGATCTCTTGCATTTTTTTATGACTTTTTTGCATTTGCCCTTATAAAAGCAAAGAATTCTATCTTAATATTTCCTATCATAAAAAGTAACTTATAAAATAGGCAAATTTAGAAAAGGATTGGTTTTTTATTAACTGTCTTTATCTTTATATCTATGTATTTCCTTATAATGGGTGTTGACAGTTACTTTTTACATATGATTCCTAAAAAATATTATTTACGCAATAATCTAATTTGCTGTTATGAAATTCAGCACCGTTTACGTAGCATCTTCCGTATCTAAATGCACACATGCGTTAAGTAAAAAAAGTAATATCTTACAAGAAAATGTATAATTCTTATGGTATACTATAACCGCAAAACTATATTCAGAAGATTTGGAAAGGAGAACCTATGAACGACGCAAAATTAGAAAAACAAAAAGCAAAGCTTGTAGAAGCCAAATTGATGGATGAACAGGATACCTTAATTGATTTTTTACAAGCAAGTTATGTGGAACGCTTAATTGGCAAAATGGGCAAATGGAAACAAGGATGGGCATATTTTACAGAAGAACGCTTGATTATTGTGACAGGACTATTAAATGCTGATATCGTAATTCCGTATAAAAATATTAAAGAATTGGAAAAATGCTCACAGGGCTTTATGCCAATCGGTATTTCCATTACTCATGAAGATATGGAAACCGGAAAGATAACGACCGATAAAATTTCCATGATGAAACGTGATAAATGGATGAGTTTTATTACTGAAAAAGCAGGACTGTAATAGTACAAAAAAAGGGAATCTGAAAGAAACTCCAAAGTTTGGATATCCAAATGAAATGGGGCAATTTCAATCTTCCCTTTTTTAATTTTCTTTCCATAACTGCATTTGCAGTTCCATATAGCGTTGTTTGCCAATAGGCAGCTTCGTACCATTACTTAAAGTTGCACAATAGCGATGTATCTGTTTAATATAGTGGCGATTTACTAAATAACTGCGATGAATTCGTAAGAATAGAGGATGATCAAATTCACGTAAGGTCATCCTTGTCACAAAGGATTCCTCTGCTGTATAAATGGTACATAACTTATTATTCGATACAATATAAAGAATTTCCATTGGAGACAAGAAATGTAGTTGATGATGCATGTCCTTGATGCGAATCTTATTCATAGGGTTCTCTAATCGTATGGTATCTTCGTGTGCGCTGGTACCGTTTTTATAAAAATACAGCTTCTTTTTTTGCTCATTGTTGGAAGCCGGCGTGTTTACATGACATGCCTGTGCGTGGATGAGATGCAATTTTTGTTGCTTGTTTAATTGCCAGATAAAAGTAAAATGAATGATAGTTGAAATCACTTTGGTTGTCGGCAATGTTGCGGTCGCGCAAAATCTTCCATACACGACCCATGTTTTTTCTTCTTGTGTCAACAGGGTGTATTCTTCATGAGATATATGCAGCTGTCCGCTAACTTCAACGTTTTTTAATACATGGATAAAGGCTTCTTTACCACTGATATATTGGTTCGTATAATCACCAATCCAGACAAAATCATCATCTAATAAATATTGAAACATGATGATATCGCGATTCATCAATGCATGAACAAAGTCTTTTGAATGATTTAAAACATCCTGATAGGTGAAATGCTGATTCATCATAGCATCTTTACCTCCCATATAATCTTTATTTATTATACCGCTATTTTTATTTTTATGTGAATTTTTAGCAATACTTTTCTTTTAAAAGGTTAAAAAAACGAATAAGGTGTGGAAAATTATTAATTTTACTGGAACAGCTCTTTTTCTAGCCTTGACCTCATACACTGTATTGGTGAGAGAATGAAAAAAAGAAAAATGTTTTTGGGACTAGGTCTGATATTGACCTTACTGATCACATCGGTATTTCATACACATCTTGTAAATGTAGAAGCAGAAAAAGATAGGAAAGTATTAGATGGCGTGGTCGTTGTCTTGGATGCCGGTCATGGGGGCAAGGATGATGGGGCACGCTGTGAAAATGAAAAAGAACAAGATATCAATTTAAGTATCGTAAAAAAACTTCAAAAACAGTTACAAACAAAAGGCGCAGAAGTTATTTTAACAAGAGATGGAAAATATGACTTGGCTAGTGCTAACGCGAGTAATCGCAAACGGGAAGACATGAAGAAACGTATGGAGATCATCAATGCAGATAAGGTCGATGTTTTTTTAAGTGTGCATCTGAATTCCTATCCAAATAACAGTGTACACGGAGCACAGGCATTCTATCAAAAAGGGAATGCTGTCTCTGAAACCTTTGCTAAGCTCATCCAAAAGCATTTTAAAGTATTAACGCAAACAAAGATGAGCGCTAAACCAGGAGATTATTATTTGTTAAACAATGCGAAAAAAATCGGTTCTTTAGTTGAATGTGGCTTCCTATCAAATCCAGAAGATCGCAGCAATTTAAAAAGTCCTTCTTATCAAGAAAAAGTAGCACAATGTTTATGCAATAGTATCGTAGAATATTTCGATTTTTTATTGTAGTTCACTATTATAAGCATGGTGTAAAGTGGAAAAAATCTTTGGTATTACAGCGACATGAGAATATTTAACTAACATAGCATTAGTTATAAGACAGGATTGCAAACAAAAACTTAAAGGTAGGAATGATATAAATGAGAAAACTTAACTATTAGCATGTGTCGCTTCTAAATAGAATAATACTTTTATAAATAATAAATGGGATGAACCCAATTATTCCAGCCAATGTGTAAAATGGAAATGTAATAAATCCTATAAAAATTTTAGGAGCAATCGGGGTTAACCATTTTTTTGCAATACTATTATAAAAAATACCCCCAATAGCTATCCCTGCTAAAAGACAACCAAAATTGATAATACTCTTCGTTAGTCCTATAGGCTCTGAAGAAGACATATTATGACTGGCTAAAAGTGCCATAAACGTAGGATCTTTATATTGATTTATTTGATAGATTGCGAAGAAATAACCAATTATACAACCAACAATCAAAAAGACACAAATAAATAAGATTTGTTTTAATTCTTTTTTCATATTCATCTTCCTTTAAAATACCATTGTTTTTGTGCTCATTATATCACGTTTTTTTATGCATAATTCTTTTTCCTTTTGAAAAGTTACTTATCAATTCATGCATTTTAAGCGTGCGAAAGCATTGCTTATGCAACAAGTACAGAACAAACTATCATTCTGATAAGTTTAGGACATTGAAGCAAAAAAATAGGAATGCGTATATGTAAAATCAATGCGCATGCCTATCGATATTGTTCATTTGATATATAATAAAAAGAAACGGCTGTTTTGATAATAATTTCAAAACAGCCGTATCTATTAAGCGCTTTTTGATTTACTTTTCAGCAACCCTTTTTTCTCTACATAGTCATAGATAAATAAAGCAATCGCTATTATTAGCAATAGGAAGATTGCCATAAAATCCCAAACATCAAAGAGAGGCGTTTCTGTTGTTTTAAAAAGTAAAACATTGATAATAACCACTAATGGTATAGCTAATAATGTAATTGTTCCAAGAGCAATTAATTTTCTTGTTTTGCCGATACGATAAATGACCGCAAGCATTATCCACAAAAACACAAGAATAATCAATGATATCGCTGTTCCAAGTGGGAACAACTCTTTCACCTTTAAAATTCGGCTAAGCAAATATAGGTACGGTATGATTGAAACGCTAAGTGATATTAAGCTCTTTACGATACCCTTTTTGCCAAACATAATGCTTGGAAAAGATATAACCCATACAAACACAATAGAAGTCATGGAAATAAGGGACCATGATAGATTACCGGTTATGGTAATATCACAAATAACACATACCATCATTCCAATCAAAAGTGTTATTGTAAATAGTGTTGAAATAACGACATTCTTTGCTATGTTGTTTTCGTCCTTTCTTTTTAAAGCAATTAAATTTTCATCTGCTTTTCTTTCTAAACTATCCATAGTAACTTTTTCTCCACTCAATAACTCATTTACTGTAATTCCAAGTAATTTGCAGAGTTCTAACATAATAGATGAATCTGGCATACTTTTACCAGTTTCCCTTAGTTAAAGATATGAACCCTATTTATCAGTCTACTTTTCCAA
>NZ_CEVYEL010000031.1:0-32695 GCF_982403165.1 Longicatena sp. | reverse complement strand
TCTCTAACTAATGGAGAAAAACCTGTATATGAAATGAAAAACGGTAAAATAATTTTTAAAAATGTAAGTTTTAGTTATTTTGTAAATAAGGATAAAGAGTGTTTAAAAAACATATCTTTACATATTCCCAGTGGTTCTACTCTTGGAATAATTGGAGGTACAGGTAGTGGAAAAAGCTCTTTAGTTCAGCTAATACCTCGACTATATGATGTTACAGAGGGAGAAATAACCATTGGTGGTATTGATGTAAAAAAATATGATTTGTTTACATTGCGAAATGAAGTTGCTATGGTTCTCCAAAAGAATGAACTATTTTCTGGTACGATAAAAGAAAATCTCCGTTGGGGAAATAAAAATGCAAGTGATGATGAAATAATTCATGCTTGCAAATTAGCACAAGCTGACTCTTTTGTAGAAACATTTCCTAACCAATATGATACATATATTGAGCAAGGTGGAACGAATGTATCTGGGGGACAAAAACAACGTCTTTGTATTGCTAGAGCATTACTTAAAAAGCCTAAAATTTTAATTCTTGATGACTCAACCAGTGCGGTAGATACTAAAACAGACGCAATGATAAGAAAAGCATTTCGTGAAGAAATTCCAGACACAACGAAAATCATTATTGCACAGCGCATTTCTTCTGTGGAGGACGCTGACCACATTATAGTAATGGATCAAGGGAAAATAAATGGTTACGGTACACATGAGGAATTATTAAAAAATAATGAGATTTATAAAGAAATTTACGCTTCACAGACGAAAGGAGATAATAATTGATGAAAAGTAAAAAAAATGTTCTGCAAGTTTGGAAACGACTCTTATCATATATTGCAGGAAAACATAAGGCTCTATTTAGTGTTGTTGTAGTTTGTATACTTCTAAGTTCTTGCACAGTTGTGGTAAGTTCATTATTTTTAGAAATACTGATTGACGACTATATCACACCGTTATTATTGGAAAATACACCTTCATTTACACCACTATTGCATACAATTATTTTAATGGGATGTATTTACATAATAGGTGTGTTGGCAACGTATTTATACAATCGTTTTATGGTGAAAATCTCACAGGGAACATTAAAAGAAATAAGGGATGATATGTTTTCTCATATGCAAGAATTACCTATTAGATATTTTGATACTCATACACATGGAGATATAATGAGCCACTACACGAATGATACAGATACACTTAGGCAATTTATCTCACAGGCTTTACCACAATTTATATCCGCTATTGTAACTGTTATAGTAATTTTAATTTCAATGTTTGTTAGCAATGTTCTTTTAACTATATTAGTCATTGCGGTAACGGTTTTAATGGGATTTGTTACAAATAAAGTTGGTGGGGCTAGCGCTAAATATTTTATTAAACAACAAGAAACTTTAGGAAATGTAACAGGTTATATAGAAGAAATGATAAATGGGCAAAAAGTTATTAAAGTATTCTGTCATGAAGAAGAAGCAAAGAAGCAATTTGATGAAAGAAATAAAATATTATGTGCTGACTCAACTCAAGCAAATAAATATGGAAATATTTTAATGCCTACAATTATGCAATTAGGAAATTTGCAATATATACTAATTGCTTTAGTAGGAGGTTATATGGCTTTACATGGAATAGGGGCTATAACAGTTGGAATGATTGTTGCATTTTTAAATCTTTCAAAAACATTCTGTATGCCTGTTTCTCAGATTGCTCAACAAATTAGCATGATGGCTATGGCTCTGGCAGGAGCTGAACGTATTTTTGAATTGATTGATGAAGAAGCAGAACAAGACACTGGATATGTAACGCTTACTCATGTTAAAAATAAGAACAATGAGTTTATAGAAACAACGGATAAAGATGGCGTTTGGGCATGGAAACATCCTCATCATGATGGGACTTTAACTTATACACCATTAAAAGGAGAAATTGAATTTTGTAATGTTGATTTTGGATATGATGATAAAAAATTAGTTCTCCATAATATTATCTTAAATGCAACTTCTGGACAAAAAATTGCTTTTGTAGGTGCGACAGGAGCTGGAAAAACTACGATTACTAACCTAATAAATCGTTTTTACGATTTGGCGGATGGAAAAATTCGATATGACGGTATAAATATCAATAAGATTAAAAAAGAAGATTTAAGACATTCTCTGGGAATAGTATTACAAGATGTAAACTTGTTTACAGGAACAATTATGGATAATATAAGATATGGTAATTTACAAGCTACTGACGAAGAATGCATTGAGGCGTCAAAGTTGTCTAATGCTCATAACTTCATATCCAGATTGCCAGACGGTTATCAGACATTTCTGACACAGAATGGAGCTACTCTATCACAAGGACAAAGACAATTAATTTCTATTGCACGAGCAGCTGTTGCCAATCCCCCTGTCATGATACTAGATGAAGCAACATCTTCCATAGATACAAGGACAGAAAAATTGGTACAACAAGGCATGGACAATCTGATGAATGGACGAACAGTGTTCGTTATTGCTCATCGTTTATCAACTGTTAGAAATTCTGACTCTATTATAGTTTTAGAGCAAGGAAAAATTATTGAACGTGGTACTCATGATGAATTGATAGAGCAGAAAGGTGTATATTATAGCCTTTATACAGGAGCATTTGAATTGTCATAACATACAAAACTATAAAAGGAGGTAAAGAAATGGGAAGATATTAGTTATTGAATTTAGCGAAAGTGAAGAATTTATTTTAAAGCAAACTGTTGAATGGTTGTCTTCAAAATTATCTGTAACTCCTACTATACAAACTACTGCACAGTTATTTAAAATTAATCCTTATACCAGAGAGTTTACTAATCATTTAGGAAACAGTGTATATTTGACAGCCAAAGAATTTGACTTACTCTATTTTCTCTTTTGCCACAAAGGGCAGGTATTTACGAAAGACCAACTATATGAAAATGTCTGGGGCTTTCACAACGCACCAGAGGGAAACAATCTCACATCATTCATACGGAAACTAAGAAAGAAGATAGAGCCGTCCCCAGACAATCCGCAGTACATACTAACTGTCTGGGGTGTTGGCTATAAATTCAACGAAGAAAAACCGTAGCTGTAATTCACATTCATGTGATCTACAAGCTACGGTTTTGCATATTTATCATAACGTCATATCAAAGCTCTTTCGTAAGTGGTAAATTAGTGGTAAACTGGACTTCAATAACTTAAGTTATTGCTGATAAATCCAATGTTTAAGCGATAATTGGCATTGATGTTTTAAGTTTATTGTAAAAAATTTACGGTCATAATGGCAATACCGAGAACTGTTAAAACAACACCGGTAGCACGATTTAAGGTAATCGGTTTTGCCTTATTGGCAAATTTAGCAGCCACTCTTGCCCATAACAAGGTAGATAAGATACAAAACAACATTGCCCACCAGTCTGGTGCTCCTCCAATAGTAAAATGTGAAACAGCCCCGGTAAAGGCAGTGAAGGTCATGATGAAGACACTGGTTCCAACAGCTGTCTTTAATTCATATCCTAAAACACTTGTTAGAATTAACAGCATCATCATACCGCCACCGGCACCGATGAAACCACAGATAAAGCCAATCAAAATGCCACACAGTACCGATTGCACAAAGCGTTTTTTGGGATCTATATCTCCCATTGATTCTTTTGTCGTCATCACCGGTCGCACAATAAATTTAATACCTAATAAAAACGTCATAAAGACCGAGAAACCGCCCATAGCTGTATTCGGCACTAAAGAAGATATCCAACTGCCCACCATTGTGAAGATTAATACCGTCACCATCATAACCAAGCCGTTTTTAATATCCAAATTCTTATTTTTACCATACGTGTAGGCACTGACAGCACTTGCTAATACATCACTGGATAAGGCGATGCCAACTGCCTCATATGCCGGCATGCCTAAAAATGTAATCAGCATGGGACTGATGACTGCTGCAGCACTCATTCCTGCAAATCCCGTACCAAGACCGGCACCAATACCGGCTATAAAACAAACGATAAACTTCATCAGCATGTTTCTTCTTCCTCCTTTAAAGCTGCTTTTACATTTTCATTCATCCGCCGAAAAGTGTCTTTCATCCTCTTTAACTCTTCTTCGCTAAAGTTCTTTAACAAACGCTTTTGAAACCGTTCCTGTGCTTTTCGACCATCGGCAATCACTTTATCAGCCTTTGCTAACATATGCAAATATATCGTCTTATGATTGCCTTCTTGATAATATTTTTCAATATATCCCTGTTCCTCTAAAAATTTTAAGGATGTTGAAACATGTGATTTCGTTAATTTACGACGTTGGACGATATCCGTCGCATTTTGACATTGTGGATGATTGGCCAGGAATAATAAAATATCGACATCCATTTTATGTAGGTCATAACGTTTGCAAACATTATGCAATTCCTTCTCATACAACCGTTTCCATAAATCAAGAATCTCTAAAAATTCCAACATGTAACCTCACCTCTTTGTTCTATTTAGAACTATATGATACCATGGTTAGCTTTTTTGTCAAGCTATAAATTCATCAGATAAACTATACGTGTGTATCTGCATATACTTTTTCGTAGATTCTTCTTTTTGACAAAGAAAAAATCCTATTCATGGATAACACCCATAAATAGGACAATTATTAGATTCTCATTGCGAAAAATACAGTGCACCTTTATCCTAATCTCTTACTTATGCCATCTTTTCATGATCCGCTATACATAAAGGCAATGTGAACCAGAACGTCGTGCCTTGACCTCGTTTACTAATTACCCCGTATTCAGCCTTATGTAATTCTAAAATTGCTTTCACGATACTAAGACCTAATCCGCTTCCTATTTTAGAGCGAACATGTGTTTTATCCACTTTATAATAACGTTCCCAGATATAAGGCAGCTGTTCTTTTTCAATCCCATCACCATGATCCATCACTTCAATGCGTACTCGATCTTTTTCAATGAGCTGACGGACATATATCTTATGATCATCTCCACAATAATTAATGGCATTGTTTATCAGATTATATATCACCTGATTAATTTTAATGATATCTGCTTTAACAAAAACCGGTTTATCATACTGAAACTGAATTGTAAAATCTTTATTTGTCAGCAGTTTATCATATCGGGCGATAATATGTTCAATTTCTTCTGTTATATTAAAGCTACTGCTATTAATTTCTTGAGCACCGGCTTGTAACTTAGATAAATCCAACATATCATTTACTAAATTGGTCAGCCTTTTCGTTTCGTCAATGATAATCTGCACATTTTCTGCTGTATTTTCACCAGGAATATCTCGCATAACTTCACCATAACCACTAATCATTGTCAGCGGCGTTCGCAAATCATGACTCATATTTGCGATTAATTCCCTGCGCAAGCTTTCAACCTTTGACAGCTCTTTCGCCGCATAATTCAAGGTGTTGCTGAGCTCTTCGATTTCCAGATAGCCTTTCCCCTTAAATGCTACATCATATCGTCCTTTCGCAAGTATCTTGGCGCCATCATTGATTTCAATAATCGGCGTAGCTATTTTACGAGATAAATACATCGCTAAAAGCGACGCGATTAGAATGAGAATTACGGCAATGATAAGAAACTGTGTCTGAATCGTTTCGATGGTGGCATTCACTGGTGTCAGCTGTGCATTGACCACAATGGTTTTTATACTTTTATCTGCCTGCATGACTACACTGATATATGTCATCATTTGGGCATTTTTATTAGATGGTAATAGCTTTCGAAGCTTTTTCTCATCATAAGGTGTATTTAAGATACTATGATAGCGATCCGTTAGTTCTACTTCTTCTTTGAAATTAAAATCCTCTTTATTCGCAGATTCTTCTAATAAAGTAGAAGCAGTACCATCATGTTCCTTCGCCTCTTTTTGTAGCTTAGCAATGATATCCATGTGCTTTTTCATGCTAAACTCGGTGATGCCACAGCGAGGATCTCCTTTTCCACTACTGGAATATAACGGTGTTTCATTTTCATTCTCATAAACAATGACACAGAATTCATTTTCTTTGATAATCGCATCAATTTCATCCTTATAATTCTCATTATTTATTACCTGATTGATATCACTTGCGGCATCTTTTACGGAACGTGATTTGATCAACACATAAAATTTTTCTAAGAAAAAAACCTGAAAAAGCCACAGTACCAAAATGATGATGGCAATAAAGACTAGTAAACTGCCGAAAATTTTCCATTTGATACTGGTATCTTTTCTATTGTTTGCCTTCAAAACGATAACCTACCCCACGTAAGGTAACGATTGTAGAACTATAAATTCCCAGGCTTTTTCTTAATAATTTAATATGTGTATCTAACGTGCGATCGTCACCGTAAAAATCATATCCCCATACATCATGAATCAGCTGTTCTCTTGTTAAGGCAATGCCTTCATTACGCACCATGTAAAACAGCAGAACATATTCCTTAGGCGACATTTCGCTTTCTTTTTCATTTATGAATACCTTTCTGGCTGTAAAATCAATACGTAAGCCTTCATATTCATACACATCCTTATGTTTTTTATCCTCTTCTCCATGAACTCTTTTTAAAATCGCATTGACGCGCATCATCAGCTCTTTCGGTGAAAAAGGTTTAACGACATAATCATCAATCCCTGTTTCAAAACCATGAATACGATCATACTCTTCTCCACGCGCGGAAAGCATAATAACCGGAGTAGAAGCCTCTTCACGTATCTTTTTCACTGCTGAAAACCCATCAAGATTAGGCATCATGATATCCATGATAATCAAATCAAACTGATCTTTTCGACATTTCTCAATCGCGTCCATGCCATCCACTGCCTCAGCAATTTCATATCCTTCAAATTCCCCATATTTCCGAATGATGTTACGTATTTGCGCTTCATCATCAACGACCAACAGCTTGCTCATGTTATCACCTCTATGTTCATTATAACGTGTTTTTGACGTTGCTGTGTGAATGTTTCATGAATTTCTTACGTTATACAAGTGATAATGAAAGCAAAGGATCATGGATCCTATTCCTCCATAAAATACCAATAAGTCAGTTTCTCAGAAGTTTTCATACCGGCTTTCTTTTGCAGCTGTAAGCTGATGATATTGTCTTCAACAATTTCGCCATAAGGAATACGTCCCTTTAACATTTGTGATTGTACTGCCCGTTGTAATAATGCGGTTGCAATACCTTTTCTTTGATATTCTTGCTTTACTTCTAATAGACCAATACTTTCTTCTTCATGCACACCAATAAAGCCACAAAGGATTTCTTTATCAAAGACAGCAAACATGTCATCATTTAGACATTCTTTTATATATTCCACTGTTGCCAAAGAAGGCATGGAGTGCTTATATAAAGCAATAATTTCTGGTATATATGCTTCTGTCAGCGTTTGCATGGTAAAACCATGAGGAAGTTTTACTTGCGGTAATGTTTTTTCGATATAAGCACTGTGATAACAACGTAGTTCACAGGTGATATGGTATTGTTGTTGAATAAAACGATCGGTATACATATCATGTGCCACCAAAATAGCAAAAGAGGAAGGAAGATGTGCTACAACAGCTTTTGCACTTGCTTCATTCTCGGCAGCACAATATAACATATGTGATTTCGGACTCTCTATTAATAATCCATGGCTATCTTCATAATAAATCTTACCTTTCTTTCGGCGACATTCTAACATATCGGCATATAAGATACGATCTTCAAGCTTCATGCATCTAACCTCCTTTTTCCTATGAAATTAAAATCATAGTTCTTTTATACTATCTTTTGATATAGAATATGACATCATTTTATTTACCTGTTTTCTGAATAGTACTTTCCTTAATCGATTGGCACACTATAACGAATAAAAAAGTGTCTTCTCACTTAAGCTTCCTACTCAAGAATAGATAAATTAGAAGTAAATCATCATATCGTTTTTGAAATGATGGTAACCCTTTTTTATCTAAGGTGAGTATGGACTTCGCTTCGTGATAAGACACGCATTCCTTTAGCTTAAGCCATGGAACTCTTTATATAAATCGTTCTTAGAAAGACCTCTTTCTTTCGCGACTCTTTTTATCGCTTCATTGGTCGTTAAACCACCATCAATATATGTTTTAATCTGATCGTGGACCAAAGGCATTGCCTGATCTTCACCGGGGTCTTTTTCTTCTTTGCTGCCTTCGATAATGACAACCATTTCCCCTTTTAATTCCTCAACAACCTCCAGCAATTCCTCAATCGTGCCACGTAAGAATTCTTCATGCTTCTTCGTTAATTCTCTTGCCAGACACATTTGACGATTCCCCAACACCTCTTTACAGCTTTCCAGCATTTTACGAATACGATGGGGAGCTTCATAAAAAACAAGGGTGAAAGGATAATACTTCAAATCATGCAGTTCCCGAATACGTTCTTTTTCGGATGCCTTCAAAAAGCCGTAAAACAAGAAATGCTGTGTATCTAAGCCACTGCATACCAAAGCATTTAACATAGCATTGCTGCCGGAAACAGGAATAACACTGTAGCCTGCTTCAATCACCATCTTACATACGATACTGCCAGGATCAGAGATCAAAGGATAACCTGCATCTGAAACAATTGCAATGGAATTCCCCTGATCTAGCAAATCCACTAACCCCTTAGCACTTTGCAGTTCATTATGCTGATGATGAGAAAGCAGTCTGGTCTTAATACCAAAATGTGTCAATAGTTTCATCGTATTGCGGGTATCCTCAGCTGCTATGACATCAACGCTTGCTAAGATAGAAATGGCTCTTGGTGTCATTTCTTCAAGATTTCCGATAGGCGTAGCCACCAAATATAATGCCGGTTTCTTTTGTTCAAAGCTTTTTTGTCTGTTCATGTTTGTCACCTACCGATCAGAAAAATCAATGTCCGGCCAAAGTTCTTGGAAGGATAAAAATTGTACATCTTCCTTATTTTCAATTTTTACCTGTTGTAGTAAAACATTCATACTGGTAATACGATAACGACTGCCTTTATATTCTATCTGGCTGTTCATTTTAGGCAGCCCTTCTCTTAATTTTTTATATTGTCCATCTTCATATTTTAAACAGCACATCAATTTTCCACATTGGCCGCTTAATTTCTGAATATTCAATGCCAATAACTGATTTTTTGCCATATTGATAGATACAACATCAAAATCATTAAGAAACCGTGAGCAACAAGTTTCCATACCGCACATACCCAAACCACCGATAATTTTTGATTTATTACGAGGTCCGATCTGTCGCAATTCAATACGGCATTTGAAAATACTAGCTAGATCCTTTAATAATTCACGGAAATCTACGCGTTCATCGGCTACATAAACAAAAATGATCTTACTGCAATCTAACGTATATTCAGCTTCAATTAAATTCATATCCAAGCCTAACTTAGCAATACATTCATTGCAGATTTCCATCGCTTTTTTTGCCTTTTCTGCGTTGATTTCTACTTGTTTTAAGTCTTTCTCCGTAGCTTTACGCAAAATTGGTTTAATTTCCATACCGTTTGGTATGAACGTCTCTGTTTCCTTTACGATCTTTCCTAATTCCTGTCCGCGAATCGTTTCAACGACAACATCATCACCAACATGGTAGTTATTATCGTTACATCCAAAAGAATAGACCTTCTTTGATTCTGAAAAAGATACAAAGGCCAAATATTTATATGTACGATTTACATGTTCTCCATGTTCTTTGCGATGATTATCATAATGATTTTGATTGTGTGCTTCTTTTTTATCCTGTCGTGCATCATTGTTCTTATGATTGTCATGATACGTGTTTCGCCCGTTTTGTTTATGCTCATTTTTTGCGTTATTCGTTTTATTTTGTGTATTCTGATTCATCGTGTCACCTCTTTCATTTCATATAACAATTGATCTATCAGCATCTGCAGATTTACAGAGCGTAAAAGCATATCCTTTCCACGCATCAATATCTGCATAATTTTTATGATATCCATATCTTTCTGCTGCATGGTTTCCAGCTGTTTTTTATACCACATATCTTGACATGCACTTTCTTTTTTCATGCATTCCTTAAAAAACAGCAGCAACATATCTAATACATATTGCAAAGCCTGTTTCCCATATTTTTTTTGTTTTGCCGGGAAACCCTCCAACTGCAAGAACAATAAGGCTTGATAGCAAGATTTCTGATACCGTTCCAACATTCCTTTAAATACATATACAGCATGTTGGTAATCTTCACTTTCTACCGCCTCAAGAATACTTTGTTTCTGATGCAAGATATGAGATAACAAATAGGCATCTAATTCTGCTATTTCTGCTCTGACCTCTTGATAGCAACTAAAAAATCCCGGTGCTGTAAAAGGTATATTCTGACAGCGTGAAATGATGGTTGGCAGCACTCGATCCATTTGTTCAACAATCAAGATTGCTGTCATATCATTCGTTGGCTCTTCCAAGAATTTCAATAGAGAGTTTAACGCATCTGGAGTGGCATTTTCTGCATGATCAAGAATATAAATTTTCTTACCGGTTGTTTCTAAACCGGTTTTATTAAATTCCTTCTGCAGTTTTACGATATCTTCTTTTTTAATCGAAGTCGTTGTCCCATCAATATATTTTAAATCCGCAAATTCATTTGCCGCTATACGTTTACAGGTATCACAGCACTCACATGCAAAACCATGCGTAGAACATACCAAACTTTGTGCAAGCAGATAAGCTGCCTCTTTCTTCATTGTCCCAGCAGGCCCGGAAAACATATAGGCATGCGCAAGCTTATCAAGTTCGAGTGCATGCTTTAAGGTTGTATAAACAACCGGCTGTTGTTCTTTTAATAGTTCCTTAATCATGAGCGTTTATAATCTCCAACAGACACTCTATCGTTGCCTTTAACACATCCTCAATGGATTTGGTCGCATCTATCACATGCATGCGTTCATGAAACATTTCCCGTATGGTATCATAGCCTTCTGAAACCATCTGATGAAATTTCATACTTTCATTGTCCAGACGATCCTTTTCTCCTCTTGTTTCAATACGGGAAAGTCCTGTATGCAAATCAACATGAAGAAATATAGTGGCATCTGGCAAATGTCCTTCTATCGCAAATTCATTAATTTTATACACTTCTTCGATACCTATTCCACGGGCAATTCCTTGATATACCAATGAACTGTCCACAAATCGGTCGCAGAGTACAATTTGATGTTTTGCCAAGGCTGGCAGAACTTTTTCTACCAGATGTTGTCTGCGGCTAGCGGCATATAATAATGCCTCACAACGCGCATCCATGGCTGTATTTTTAGGATCAAGTATCACATGACGGATTTGTTCAGCAATATCAATCCCTCCCGGTTCTCTTGTATAAACGACCGGATACCCCATATCCATTAACTTTTCATAAGCCATCTTTGATATTGTAGTCTTTCCACTGCCATCATTTCCTTCAAATGTAATAAATAATCCTTTTTTCATCATTAAAACACTCCTTAACCAATCTTCTTTATTATAGCATATTCGCTATATCTATGCATGAAATTTCATGGATTCGCAACACCAAAGAAGAAACTTGCTAATTAAAAAAACATAATATACCTTACATATAGATCCCATATAAAAGTTTTAATTAAGGAAGGAACCTTATGTATCGCATAAATGGTTTATTCAGCAGTAAAAAAAGTGCCGTATTTCTTTTTTAAACAAGAGAAAAACTGCATAATCTGTATAACTCTGCATACGCTATGTGTATAGCTATTCCTTTTAAATATAATAGTTTTTAACGTTTTTGTTAGACTATTGTTAGATTATATATTTGTTTTATATCTTTCATATATTTCTTATCATATAATATTGCCTGCTTTTGCTACTATAAAGTATTGAAATCTAATTTCAATACATCGCAAATTTTTTTACACAAATAAGCGTTAACATCGTTAAAATTATTTTCGATGTATATATAATCTCGCTCGTGTATATGTAATATTTCTGCCGTTTCTTTAATAGATATAGATTTAATAATTCTTTTTTCCATAATTATATTCATATAGTCGCCTACCTTTACTTGTTAGAGCGTGCAAGTAAGGTTTTTAGCAGGCAATATACAGTTATTTTTTTAACTGCCTTAATATTTTACAATAATTTCCTAAACAATTCACTGGTAAAATATGGTTGTGAATATTTACACAAAAGAGTGTCATTTTTTGCGATTTTTATGTTTTATTTCCAAAATCGCGATAAAATGCTATTTTTCATTTACATTCACTTACATTTAATTTTATGTGATAGTATTTTTACATAAAGAGCGTGCGGTAGGGTTGCAGGGGAAAGCCATAGTCACATTTTTGTAACTATGGCTGTTTTTTTACTATGAGAAACGATGCAACACACATATTATCTTCACCGATCAGATATATAACTTCTTCTTTAATTATGCCGTATAGAAATTCATTATAATAGATTTTGAATCCTTTCGTAAAACGGATTTCGTTAACATCTGCATACAATGTTTCAAATCTATCTTTTAACATTATAGTGTGTATATCGGGGAATTCTTGCTCACATAATTCTAAAATTTCAATTACCTTCGATAATTTTTCACATCCCTGAAATAACGTTACCAATTCATTTTCTATCAAAATCTCCCATACTGTATCCTTATTAATTTTTCTCATTTGTATATCATCCTTTCGATTTGATGATACATTACAATGAGTGATTAATATAATGGTAAATATTGTAAATGGTCCTTGCCTTTTGATGTTTTACATATGTTTGATATTCAAGTAGTCCACGATAAGAGCTATGAACTCCTTGTTTGTTGGGCGCGCTTTACGACCATCAACCGTATTGTGAAAGATGCACATAATCTCATCCATATCACCACGCAACCATGTAATTTCAATGGCAACACGAATCGTACGCTCTACACTTTGCGATGATGTATGATGCTGTCTTGCTATTATCGTATATACATCTTTTATGATATGATTTAATCTTGTAATATCTTTATAAACTAATATAATGGCATCTCTAACGTAATAAAATCCCCTAATATGAGCCGGCATACCAAAATCCTGCAAGATATCTGTTATTTCTTTTGTTAAATTTTTTGTTTCTATGATCATTCTGTTTTCCCCCTGCGTTAAAAGGCAAAGACCATCTAAACTATACTTAGTTTATATCGATTAATAATGTCGATATTGCGCGATTTTATCGATGACAAAAATTAAAAATATTTTTAATACATAATCATAAAAATATCATATTATTTTCATTTTCTTGACAAAAAAAATCCCTACCTCTCAGTTAAGAGAAGTAGGGATAATTACTATTTAAGATCTTTTACATTTCGCACGTGTAATAACGTGCCTTTAGGTTTTTTGCAATGACTTTTTCCACACGCTTCTCCGTTTTTATAGCTTAAGAAACAATTGCGTGCACCATCTGTGCCAATGGTTAGAGTTTGATTATATCTACCATGGCCACTGCACTTAGTAAGTTTGTCTTTTGAGTATACATTAAGGTAGCACTTTACCCCTTTTTCTGTCATATACTCTACAACAGCAATAACATTAGACGTTTTCTTTTCCTCAATTTTTTTGCCCATAATACCTTCTGCGATTGCTTTAGCACATTTATCTGCATCCCAGCGTTTTACATCGTCCTTATCATCCACAAAGCAGCACTCGATCAACATTGCTGGTGCATTAGTATATCTTAATGCATAAAGATTAGGGTTGACTTTTACTCCACGGTTACGGATACCTAAGGCCTTTGAAATATTAGCTGCAACACGCTCAGCCGCAGCTACTGGAGAGCTTGCTGATTTATCATAAATAATCACTTCAACACCTCCGGTATTGCCGTCACCTTTTTTATCATTACGTCCACAGTTTAAGTGGATGGATGCATCGACATTAACCTCATGTGCATTGCATTTTTTAACAATGTTTACGAGGTTATCATCCTCAGTCTTACCTTTGTCATCCGTGCAATCATACACTGTATGCCCTGCAACTCTAAGTAAATTGATTACTTTAGCCTTGACTTTGCGGTCCTCTGTTAGCTCGTCCAACAAGTTATGTGCCCCTGGTGTGAGTTTATTGTGTCCGCCATGTACATTGATTTTCATACTATTCCTCACTTTCCTTATTCTGTAATTGTTCTAAAGCTTCTTTTAACTTATCAGGAATAGGCAAGCCCAAATTACCAGCATTTTCTAGCAAACTAATTCCTTCATTTGCAATATAGAAATAACATACCAATGTTCTAAACATCCAGGTACCGTTATTCATCAGACGGTCAAGCATGACCGCTCCGATTAAAATTAAAATGATCATAAATTTCTTTGTTAGTCCTTTTAGACCAATTTCGCTTGATATCTTTTTATTGATATAAGCGACCAATACCCCCGTAACATAATCTAACACCATAAATCCAATCAATACGATAATAGCTATATCCCAATCACCAAATAAAAATGTGAATGCCGTAGCTATAACAGCTACGGCAGAGTTGAATACTTTATCCATATGTTTCATAACCTCACTCTTTCCTGCTTTCTTAGCATAATGAAAAGGGTGTTGACGTACACCCTTAGAAACGAGATATCAGGATCATCTCCTAAAAATTTGATTTGCCAGTCATATATGTAAAATGCATATTTAGTCCAAATCCTGCCGGTAATTTTTCCGGTGTTACAAACACCACTCTTCCGGTCGTTGATATGTCTATCTTGATGTTTTTACCGGTATAAGATATATTGGGATATGCAGTAATATCAACATTAGGGCAATATTCTGCCGGCATTGATAATGCAACTACATAACCGGCATTTGCCGGTACATCTTTTGTCAACGTACCAGAGCATTTTAAATATACTACCTGTCCACTCCGATAACCAATTGTTATTGGATAATAAGACGAGTTGGTCAATTCGATACGATTTTGATTAAACTGTCCTTTTAGCATATCCAACAACCTAGACTTAAATCTTGATAGTGATGACAAACTTACATATTTTGCCATATTGCATCACCTAAAATAAACTGTCTATTTCGCTGTTTGTGACAGCAGTAAAATTACTTGTATTATAATAATTAGATAAGTCTACATCCGTAGTACCGATCTTTTCGTACTTTTTAGCATCAGTTAGATAAATATACTCATCATAGACATTATTACCGGATCCCGAATTAGATAGCATATATATCGTACCTTTTACACCAGTGGAAGGCAGCGATGATACAACCTTAAAATCAATGCCTGTTATATCAGCCAAAGCTGCATTGATAGACGATTGAACATTAGCTGATGTTTGGTATCCCTTGCTAATGATAGCATTATTTACCTGTTCGGCAGTTTGATAGCCTTTCCCACTTATCGTCGTTTCAACATCAGATGCCGTCTGATAGCGGCTATCATTTTCAAGTAAGCTCACCTTTTTGATTATGTCCGTCTTTTTTGCATATCCTACATCGTCATTCAACTGACTAAAATTAACCGGTATTTCTTCTTTTTTTGCGAATATTGTATCTAGTTTTTGTTTAAAATAAAGAAGCGATTCTTTACTTACGAAATGTCCCATTAGTTACCTCCTAAACATCTCTTCGATTTCTGTATTTGTTACCTCTTCCATGACCTGCATAAGTCCTAGGTCCTCATCTGATTTATTTCCTGCTAAAACAACACCGTTTATACTTGGCTTATCTTGCAGCTCATCATAAGATCTAATATCATGACTGATTACCCTTCCTTGCAATGTTCTTTGTATTTGTAAAGTTCCTTTTAGCTTAGCCATCAAATGTCACCTCATATCCGACAAATAACTCGCTTGGTGGTATGACCGTGCAAATATCACCGTTCGCAAGAGTTAGCTGTACATCGTAAACATATGACCGATATTCAAGGTCGGCTGTATCCTGATGATCTATGACAATTGTTCCTGATGTGATCTTCTTTTGTATGATGACATCTTTATCAAACACATTTTTCTTAACAGTGAACAGTAATTTGTCGCCATCTTTTAAAATATAAGGATTCCCATCGGCAGTAGTGATTTCTATGTCCAGTCTTATCGTATCGCCACGGATCATGTGTATATTGTTGCCATCCATACAATGCATCTTAACTTACCTCGCTTCGTGCCTTGCGAATTTCAGCAGCTTGTTTTTCAGTGATTGCTCCTAGCACTACATAACGATCCAATTGTGCATCCGTTACCCAATTACGCAAATAGTTAGCTTTAATACGATCAAACATTATACGCACCTCCTTCCAACACCATTTGCTCAATGTCCGTCATACGTTGCCCAAGCTCCATACGTTCCAACTCTGCATCGGTCGCCATTTGTCCTAACAGTTCAAGCTCTGATGGTTGTGGATCGTTGTACAAGTTTGGATAAACAGACGCAAGCTCTTTGGCTGTCATTTTCATGATCTTCCCATCTTTTACTTTATATAAGATCTGATTGATGTAAAGGTCGTCGCTTTCTTCCATCTCAACCTCTATGTAATTAGGATCAAACACTTCTTTACTATTTATGGTTAAGATAGGTTTCTCATCAACAATACCGTTCAGAAATTCACCATCTACTAACCCGCTTTTATGCTTTAAAATGTAATATTTCATATTTCCTCCTATAAGTATACTATGAGATAATGCAGTGTTACGTTGGCATTAACAGTAGCTCCTAAAAACACCCTTACAACGGTGTCTGTGGTTTGTACTTTTTCTATGGTATCGTTAGCGCCGCTAACAAATAAAGGCACAAAGAAGGTATTTGCCGCCCTGCTTAGTCCGATGTAATTTTTATTAGCAGGATTTGTGGTAATTTTTGTGTATTTAACTTTGCTGAAACTATCTAATTGACTAGCCTTAGCAAAATAAGTGTTAGGATTGTTGCCGTTAAGCAACTTGACTGTCAATGTATCAATGGATCCGTTATCTGTGTTGATGTTGCCGATATCGACATGTCCATCACGATACATCCTAATGGGAGTTGATACGTAATTTGTGCCATCATACATAGCGAAACGTATGCTCCCGTCAGCCTCACTGAAAGCGATCATTTGGATCTTGTCGTTGCGATACAAATTTTGTAAAGCTACTTGACCGTCTCCTGTACCCTTAAATAAAGCAGATCTAGTGTTCAAAACATCAACATTTGCGTTTTTTATATCACCATTGTTTGTTTCTAGCTTGCTTGGCTTTAGTGTTCCTCCAACTTCCACTGTTCCATCTCTGTGTAGTATCAACGGAGATGATACATATTGCGTACCGTTAAACATTGCGAATCTTACAGTACCATCTGATTCGGTCATCAAGATCATTACTTGAGATCCATTGCGTAATACTTTGAGCATATATAGCTGTCCGTCTCCGCTCTTATCAAGTGCAATCTGTGACATTTCATTGTTGCCATCTGGTAATTCTGCCCACGGCGTCAATGTGTTATTTAATGCTTGTGCTACATAGGTATGTCCGTTTGTGCTATATCCAAGCACAAAAACACCAAATTTAATAAAGTAGCAATTGTTTCCGGTACTGTTAGGTAAGTCATCACCGATAGTTACACCCTTAGCCTTATGGTATACCGTATAGTTTTTTGCTGTTTGTATAAATGTTGCTAATTTTATGCCGGCAGTAAGTTCTTGTCCTGGATTGCTTTCGTATTTGACACAAGATTCCAACAATTCTTTTTTAACTGTTCTTGATGTTAATTCAACCCATCCCGTTAATGCATCGTTAAAAAAACCGGCGAACCAAAACGAATTGTCGCTTGCTCTATTGCACAGCACATACGACCCCATACGTACATAAAAGCAAGTAACACCATCACTATCAGGTATACCGTTTGTCACCTTGATGTTGTTAGCTTTACGATAAAATGTATAATGCTCTGTAGTACGCGCCCATTGCTCAATATTTGTTAACTCAACAAAGTCTATACTGCCAGGAAATTTTTTTGTTACCATATCATTACTACATTTTTGTAGATCATCGGTAAGCGCTTTGATAGCATAGGCATCTGCTATATATTTACCTTGCTCTGATATAGTTGTAGAAGCGGTTATTTGCTCATGTGTTATAAATGTTTCAAATTTACTTAGTGTGCCATTGGTATATCCGGCAATCCATGTTGTTTTATCACTACTACGGTATCCCAATACCGTGGTTCGCATTTTAATATAAAAACACATTGAAGCATCACTGTTAGGTATGCCATTCAATATGTTTGTATTTATAGGTTTACGATAATTTGTAAAATCTTTAGCTGTGGTCATGAAGTTGGACAGATCCGTACCAGCTGAAAGATCCACCGTACGGTCATTAAACTTAACTAAATCGTTTTCTATTATCGTATTTAAGGTTTTATCCGCATCTGTTTTAATGTCTTCAGCAGCTATGTAAGCTTTGTTCTTTTTTGACTTATCCAACCAAAATTTTACCAAGGCATTTTGATATGATGCAAATACAGGATTATCTGTTTTTATCTGTTCAATCTGTTTTTTTAATTTTTCCCCTTCATCTGCATTATTCCTTACATATCCACAAACATTTGCATCATCCCTTGTATCTACGATCATGGACTGCGTTAATTGTGTGATGCCGTTGTCTACTTTAATATAGCAAATTTGTAGTTCATAGGTATCACCGTCACGTACTAATGGAGGCACTACAGGGTTCCCAGAGTTATCTCCTTTTTTGATAACAATAGTCATGTTTCTATCAGATTTGCTTAATCGCAAAACAACACTGTCAATCCTCTTATAAAGTCCATCGGCATTAGCCAATGTTATAGGTTTTTCTTCGGTATTAACATACATGTGTCCATCGATAAACGCATATCCTTTGCTTATGACGATTTGCATACCGGATGATGCACTGACAGACAATGAACCATCATCTCTTTCTAATACACCTGTATCAAATAATGATGCAAAATATAAACAAAAATCATCAGCATTATATAAACGGTCGCGACTCACTGAATTAAAAAACATTGATTTTTCCAATCTAATCACCTCTTCTTTATCACCTTCATCAAGGTTGGTAATTCTGTACCAATGATGAGATCAACTCTTTTGCCTGACTTTTCATAGATTTCATCGGCACCTAGTATTTGTGTATTCATCATTACATTCCAGTTGTTTTTCATGCATGTAACATAATCACCTATATCGTAATCAACAAGGTATTTGAAATTACACATATCCGCATTTTTAAATTTAAACGTTTCAATCACTGGATGTTCGTTTAAAACAGTTTCACAACTTGATTTCAGCAACTCACGATACTCTTCTTCTGTATACTCTTCATCAGTATCTTCCTTACTTTTAGATAAACCTCTTTGATCATTAAAAATCTCAATACGGTCTACTCCTTCCAGATTGCCCATAGATTCCAAGATTCTATCCTTACCTTCTCCTACACCACCGGTCAAGACAACATTCGCATGGTCCATGATGGAATAAATATAAGATTGGTCATTAACGTTTTCATACTCGTCTGAAAAAACGATATGGTCATTAACATTTTGTGCTACTGTTCTATCTATTCCAGTTCTTGTAACAACTCTAAAAATATTGTTTTCGATATCATATTTCAAAGAATAACCGATATTGCCAAGCAAGCATATATTTTCGCATTCTTCCATGACATTGGAATAGGATGCTTGCAGCAATACTTTTCTACCTTTTTCTTCTATGTCGCATATAATTCCAGGGATTATCCTTCTACTATCTATAGGATGTATACAGTGATGTTCAATCATTGCTTGTATAGCGTCACCTGCGTAACCATTCATGTATTCCGTACCCCATATGATCCTTCTGTGCAATAGCCCTTTTGACATCTTCCCTTTGACAGTAACCTCTTCTTTCCCATCGGCATCTTGTGTTAGTTCTTTATACATGATGATACCGGCTTCATCATTATGACGTATAACGATATAGTTATCTTTTTCCAGTAATGATAAATGTTTAGCATTTAATGGTACATGCAATTCAAATCCGCCACATTCTACGAATCTTCTTTTCCATTGCAGAGAAGATATTTCTTCGATTGATCCGATTGGCTTAAGGTTTTTGTCTATAATCTCTATTAGCATTTTAAACCTCCAGATAACGCTCTTTGTAATATATGGTCACATCCATATTGTTGATGTTATCATCCGCATCATATTTGATAGGATTGTCACCAGGGTAAAGTGAGAAAAAAACTGATCTGTAATCTTTCTTTGACCAAATGCTTTTTCTTTGCCCATTTATAATGCTGGTTATGCTTTTATTGCCATACTCTGTCCTAATTTCAATGATTTCGCCTTCATGCATCACCATATTTAATGCAATATATTCTCCTGTATCTACATTCATAATTTTAGGTCTCTCAACATTACCTTTTGCTAAAATTTTTATAAACATATCACATTTATGATCACCATCGTTTCTAACGTTTACTATCTTAATAGGATCTCTATAGCCAAGCTCTATACCTTCTTGCAAAAACTCACAAGGGAATATAAAAGCGTCAAACCATTTTGCGATATCATTTTTAATCTGTAATACATCAGACCAGTAAGGATCATAACATTTGAAATACAACAGGCATTTACTTGCATTTTTATGTATCTCTGAAAAATAAGGCATCTTTAATGGTGTTGCTATTATTTCTCTAATGTTTATGTCGACATACCTTAATGTAATTTCTTTTTTCGGACTACATACAGCAGTGATCTTTCTTTTAAGATCTATGAGCTCTTCATGCGTACATGCAGCAATAGTGAGTTCTATAGATATGGAGCGAGGATTTAATGTGCTTCCATCTTTTCTCGCTCCATCTTGATTGATTCCTTTTGTTTCATAATTTTCAATATCCACTGATGTTTCAAAATTTTGTAATACATAAGGTACTGTTTCACCAAGCTTTACTTCGTTTTTGCCATTAGACAATATCACTTCCATTCAACTTTACCTCCTACACCATCAAAGCCATTTCTTGCATCGCTATCTTAATGCGTTCAGCAGTTTCACTTGGACTTAAGTGCTTAGGGCTGTTTACATTCAATGTTATGCCATCTTTTGTGGAATACTTAGATTGTTCTTTTGTATATTCTTCGTTTTCTGCTTTCGTGAGTACACGTTCCCCCTTATGCAATCTGGCATTATAACCATCAAATGGTATGTAATCATAACCATTTGCTGCAAACATAGCAGAATTACCACCCTTCCCGCTATATGATGGCGAATATGAGGTCCTATGGCGATCGACATATTCTGTCGTGACGGTGCATATCTTATCCCTTGGATCCCAACGATCCCACTTGCCAAACATCTTATCCCAATAATTTACAATATTGCCTGATGTGATATCAATTTTATCAGCGAGTTCCTCGTTGGCCGACATTAACTTATTTATGCCTTCGCTTCGTATATCTTCTGCTGATTTTTTAGCAGCTTCCAACTCTTTATCTGCAGCATCCATCATAGCTTTTGCAGTTTCTTCCGCCCCTTCTACCTTACTGTCCTTCATCTTCATAGCCGTGGCAATTACCTCATCATGTTCTTCTTGAGCTGCCTTGACGCTTTTATCTCTAATTTTGTTCATTTGTTTTATTGCTTTGCTCGCCATATCGGCCGTTATACGTTCAGAACTATTGTTTAAGTTATAAAGAATAGTTTCTTGCTCAGCTTTGTTTTGTGACATAGCTTCAATAGCATGCCCCTTCATTTCGTCATAAAGTTGATCGATTTTCTTTTTTTGATCACCTGTTACCTCATTGCCATTCTTTGCAATTTCTTTATAAAGCTTAACTAATTTTTCTTTTGTTTTTTTCACTTTTTTAACTCTTTCATCACATTCTTCTTTAGTAGCTTTTATTACTTTTGCAGCCTGCCCATCAACTGATATGCCCACGGACTCAAGAGCACTTTCATATTCTTTTACAGTTGCATCTCTCTGTTTTTTGCTAGATGTTATTATACTTTCAGCCATCATATCTACTTTTTTTGCAATCTTTCCGGTATTACTATCAGTAATTTTCGTAACACCAGTAAACATGTTCAGCGTTTCCTGCTGTGCTTTATCAGACAGATCCATATAAGATTGCACTTGTTTTTTTGTTTCTTCTGAAATTTTTACTGTAGACATAGTCCATTTCCCTGTTGCTTCATCTAAAGCGGCAGTTGTCTTGGATTTGAATATATCTACTTCTGGTATGACATCTTTATTTAAAGTTTTATAGATGCCATACCCAGCAGCACCTATAGCGGCAGCACCAGCAACCCAAGGAGCTGCGGCAACAGCAATACCACCAAGGCTTGACAATAGTCCTCCTACGCCACTGGCTGCTGCAGTAACAGCGGTTCCGGTTCCTGCCGCTCCACTAGCAACGCTTGATAAAGCTGTTGTTGCTGTCCCGGCAGCGGGTGCTATCTTTGATAAAGAGCTACCAACCTTACCGATAATACCAGCGTGCGACGCAAGTGAAGCACCGAGTTTTCCCAATAATGGGACACCTTTTTTTAATAGTGAACCTGTGCCAGAAAGAATTGGCTTAAGTTTACCATAAGTACTCACTAAACTTCCGCCAATCTTTAAAACTGGCCCAGCGGCAGCGGCAAATAGTCCAAATTTAACTATACCGCTTTGCATCTCAGGGGAAAGGCTACCAAATCCTTCTACCAATTTCGATATTACTCTTGCTCCTTCTGTAATTATTGGTATTGCTTTAGCACCTAATTTGATTGCTTCATTCTTTAATTCATTCAATGCCCCTTTTAACTGTTCAGCTGGTGCTGCGTCCATCTTATCAAAGGCTTCTTGCGTTGCGCCTGCTGACTTTTTCATTGCAGATAACATCTCGTCGTACTCTTTACCGTTTCTTTTGGCCAATACAAGTGCTGCTGAACCTGCTTCAACAGACCCAAACATATCTTTCAGAGTTTTACCGTTTTTCTCTGCATCTTTATTCAAAAGTCTTAAAATAGAGGATGTGGATTTACCTTCTTTCTTTAAGTCCGCAAAACCTTTGCCTGTAAGTTCACGTAACGCCTTATCAGTAATTGAACCTGACTTGCCGAGTTCGGACAGCATTGATTTTAAATATGTTCCTGATTCGGCGGTAGCGATACCGTTTTTAGTCAATTGCGCGTAGGATGCCGATAATTCATCCATACCATAATTAACACTTGATGCAACGGGTATGACAGCGCCCATGCTTGATGCCAGTTCATCTACTGTTGTTTTACCTAAGTTTTGTGTGGTGATTAGCATATCGGATATCTTTGTGGCATCTTCAGCTTTCATCCCATAACCATTGATTGCTGTTGTCATTACGTCAACCGCTTTAGCTCCATCTGTAAATCCGCCTTTCGCAAGTTTCATGGCGTCGGTTGTAAATTTTATTGCTTTAGTTTGGTCAACACCAGCAGAAATACTTCCATATACAGCTTCAGAAAATTCCCCTACCGCTACTTTAGACTTACTGGAAGCGTCTAAAATGTCGTTTTTATATTTATCATAATCGACTACATTTTTATCCAGTAATGTAGATACCTTGGCAAATGATGATTCATAATCGACCGCCATTTTTGCGGCGGCGACACCAGCACCGGCGAGCGGAAGTGTGAGAGATTTTGTTAACTTGCCACCGACATTTGACATTTGATTGCCGACTTTGATTGTGCGCTCCATTTGTTTAGACACTTCATTTGCGCGGGATATCGCTTCTGCTTTTATTTTGCTCATATCAGACTTGAAACTGGCAATATCAACCTTGATTTCGGCCATTAAAGGAGCTAATTTTATTGCACCATTACTCATCACTTACCACCTCGATTCTTAAATTCGCGTACTGCTTTTAAATCTGCTTTCGTTTGTTGTAAGCGCCAGAAGTCTTTCATCATTTTCCGGCCTTCTTCCGAACTATTTTGACTGAATATCCATGCATCTTTGCGGAATAAAAGAAAAAGGCTGATAGGTAACTGTATGACTGTGTCGATAGACAAGCCGGTATAGTCAACTATGGCCTTTAATTCTCCGGTGCATGATTCATAAGATTTCTCCCACTCCTCGATTTGATAATATTTTGCAAACACCGCATTACAAACACGTTTATCAGTAGGGAGCGGGAGTGCTAGTTTGGGTCATTCAATGATTTACTGCATAGCTCCATCATAGAGCGATAAACCGCCACCACAAAAGATCGTGGTAAGTTTCCAATTTCTGATTCCTTGACCTTGATTTCCTCTTTGTTACGGTTAAGCATGGCTACTACCGTTTTCAATTGGCTGTCGATAAAATCATTTACATCTGTATTTTCTTCTGCTTTTAGCGCATCTATATACATGCTGTGTGTAGGTTCGTAGATATGTAATGTCATTCCTGGCAGCTTAATCTCTGCTGTGCGCTCTAGGTATTCACTGATGTCCAACATCTTATGCACCTTCCTTTGTCGATTCAGGCAAAGCAGACACTTCGTCGTCTGTCAGTTCTTCATCAATGCGAGCTAAGAATCCTTTAATATACTCGATCGCTGTGATCTGTGCGTCAACAGTCAATTCTTTGGTTGTAAATTCAATAGCGAATCCGTTACCACCCTGGCCAATCATGGTAAATCTTAACTTTTTACCATTTTCTTTCGTGTGCACAAAGCGTAGCAACACCGTCTTAATAGTTGGATTGGATCCACCAAATTCTAAAATCTTTTTTTTATTTTCTTTATCCACGCTTATTTTAGCTGTAGATAATAAAGCTAGCTTATTAAGGTCCCACGATAAGATTCCAGTCTGAGCAACGATTTCTTCTTTGATGACATATGATCGTACTATTTTACCATATTGATTTTCTACATTGTACTTTTCAGGCTTGTAATCTACTGAGAAGCCACCAGAACAGTGACCTACGTTGAAGTCTGGTGTCTCTATCTCCTCGTCCTCAGGTATCGTATTACCAGTAAATTCATTCAAATATAATTCACCAGCACCAAAAATAATTTCATCTTTTTCTGACATTTATTTACACCTCCATGTCATTATAAAAAGGGATGTACACTCCCACATTTGAATCTGATCATTAAACAGATCCCCACCACCGGCAAGTTCGCTGTGATAATAGATATCTCCAGCATGCTGATACGAGGCATCTTCCTCATGATCTAATTTTTCTAACAATTTCTGTTTTATAACCAAAAGTTCGTCATAGTTATCACCCAATATACGTATTTCCAATTGATTCTGTTTTACATGTCCACCCGATAGTGGTGTACATCGATAAGCAATAGCGGGATATGGTCCAAGCGAAAAAAGTGGGGTCGCTTTCAATTCGGTTATATCTTCTAATAAACATCTCATTGCATGTTCAAAAATCATTTCCTACTAACACCCTTTCAATTTTGCTGATGTTTTGTAGCTTGGCATCTTCCAAAAATGGCTGTGGTCTCTGGCCCTGTGTGATATGCCATCCTTTATACTTTCCAGTACGAACACAATACCTCCACGGTATCAATCTTCCATTACCATCCTTTGCATAAATGCCCGTTCCTTGATGCACATACGGAGCATAATCGAGATTACTGAATATTCTTCCTGTTATAGAAATTGCATCGACAGAAATATCACTAGATATTGATGCTCTAAGAATCCCCATATCGACAGGAACATTTTTCTTTGCAGCTATTTCTATTACCAAACATGCCTTTCTCGTCCTTTGTGCTTGTTCTTGTATTATTTGCAATGAAGCCTTCTCTAAAGATGCCACGAACACATCATTGTTTGGCATATAATGTCCTCTTCATAAGTAAAGTAGTAAAACGACCTGATGTATTAAAAGACGTTATTTCATAATTATCCATTCCAACGATTAAGCGATATTCTTTTCCAGGAACAAGATTCTTGTAAAATGTACATCCATTGTGAGTGCTTTGTTCGTATTTAACTGATTGTGAAGATTTAAAAGCATCATTATCATATATTGATACTTCTATTTCGCTTACATCAATCCATGTTTTTTTAGGAGCTCCACTTAATCCTTGTTCTTGGATATTTATCTGTAATATAGCTGGTACAAAATCAGTAAAAACACTCATGGTAACCGCCTGTACTTTCTTAACTTGGCTTTAACTGCTTTAGGAATATCATCAATATAGGTTTCACTGGTACCTGCCTTGCTACTTGACATGATTCCTTCAGCTCCTGTTAAATTGATGCGTATTATGCATAGGTCCTTTATTGGTGTAATCAGATTATCTGATAAATCATTAAAGGACCTTGCGTTAATGTAATTATACACATCATAAATAGCATCATCGATGACTTCTGCTAAATATTTTTCACTTATGCATCTTATATCAGGTCTACTTTTAATTTTCAGCAATACTCTTTTCATAATCTCTTGTTTTTCCACAATCTAACCTCTTTAAAAGAAAGGGATCAATTAAGATTCCAATTGTTCTTTTGCAGCTTCTGTTGCTTTGAATTTAACGATTGCAACTTTAGATTCATTCGTTAGAGCTATGCCATAATGTTCATTTGCTGAAGGTGTATTTGTTCCAGCTAATGCATCACGAGTGTTTTCAACCATGATATTACGCTTCATGAAGATTGTCAGTGCTGGTGCATCTTCTTCTGTTTCACTGTCATTTGTCAGTTTCACAATAGGGTTGAAATATACATCTCCCGTTTTCTTTACGCGGTTAGAAATAACAACTTCGCAACCACCAATCATACCGATAGCCCCCGTCATCATAAGATCCATGGGATATTTATTTTTATCCAGAAAATCCGGATTCTTACGGATCTGTGTCAGCTGCTTGGAATGGATAAACAGTACCTTAGAACTCTGTGCTTCCTCGTTAAACAAATCAACTGCATTGACTATACCATCGTAATCAATGATGTGTGCTGATTCATCTTGTACCAGTTTAGCTTTCTGTAAAGCATCGGCGCAATCTACGTCAATTTTAGATGCAATCGCCATTGCAAGTTGTTTTGCCGCTTCATCAATCGGATTTCCATAACCGGATAAAACAGCTTCATCTGTAATTGAAACAGATTTTCCGATTTTTTTAATTGTGAAGGTGCCAGTAGATGTTTGTAATTTTGCCGTTCCCATCTTTACACCTTCTGCAACCTCAGCAGCATCGCCGATGTAAGCATACTTAGGAATGGTAATCGTATTACCGGGAACCCCTACCAACGTGTCGTCCACTTTTGCAAGTGGTTTAAATAATAATTTTGTTTCTAGTTTCGCAGAAATCATATCTGCCATTACTTGTGGATTGATTAAATTATTAAGCATTGTAGTTTCATTAGCCATTTTGAATACCTCCTGTTAATTGGTCATACAATTCTTTGTTTTCATTGAACAATTTGTTTTTTTCTGTATAATTCATTTTTGAAAATTGTTCCACTGTGATGGTGGTTGGCTTACCTTCTGGATTTTCAGGTGATCTTCCGGTTTTTGCTGGTTTAAACATATCTTTGTACGTCTCTTTCAGTGTTTTCACCTGTTCTTCTAAACCTTCAATACCATCATCTTTCAATTTCAGTTTGCTTTTGTCGATTTTCACAGCCATAAGATCAGGATGCAAGGCATCAGCAAGTGCCTTTTCGATAGCGGCATCATATTTCATATCTGCCAGTTTTGCATCATATTCTTCTTTCGCCTTTTTATTGGCTTCTTGTGCATCTTCTAACTGTTTTTTGAGATCATCGACTGATCCTGCCTTTTTTAATTCTTCTAGTTGTTTGTCCCGTGTTTTAACATCTTCCTGCAACTGCTTAATTGTGTCTACGAATTCTTCTGCTTTCTTCTTGTAAGCGCCGATATCCTGACTGTTCTGATCGATGATTTTGTCAATTGTTTCTTTTTCTAGTCCTAGATCTTCTAAAAACTTTCTTTTCATAATTCCTCCGTTACCTTCGCTTTTTTCTCGTGGGTTGCATCCACTGGTATGCTTGCCTTTTCTCGTCTTGCGCAAGGACAAAATAAAAAGCATGATTTTTCATGCTTTAAGTCGGTGGGTCTTTCACGCACATACCTCCTTTTTGTTTTCATAATTAAAAAAGCACCCAATTTTGAGTGCTTAATCTTTTTCTAATTCATCGAATTGTTCTTGAGTGATCTTACCAGAAGCTAGCAGTTTTTTATGCACTTCACTACTCATATATTTAGCGATTTTTATATCATCATCTGTCAGTTCGACATGCCCTACTACTTCCGGTTTTAAAGGTTCATATAATTTCATTTTGTTATACTCTTCAATGTCACTGTTCTTCATATAACTACTCCTCCTCTAAATAAATATAAGTAGTGTCTTCGACTTTCTTTGTTTGTATTACTATAAACTTAGTTTCCCTCATAAACAGTATTTCATTTTCTTTAGGATTGAAACTACGTATATCCCTTCCATTTTTTGAAAGGATAATTATTTGTACTTCCGCCTCTTCATTATACACCTCGTTTATTGAAGAAGAAAGATATTGGTGGTAGTTAATTTCAGATCCTGGTTTATGCATATCTATAAATTTAATTCTGTCTTCCCTATACATAAATGCCAACGAACGATTCACTATTCCATTTATAGTAGGCATTTTAGAAAGTGCTGAGTCTAATTGTTTTATCCAATCCTTTTCTTCTTCGGTTAGGCTATAACCATTTCGCAAATTGTCATTAAGAGTATAAGCATCTGGCCCGACATATTTAACGACAGCCGCTTTTTCTGACTCTAATAACTCTTGCGATTTGTTTTCTTCAATTATCGGAAGCCATGTGCACCTACACCCTGGGTGGCATGGCAAAATAGGTGCTTTTTCAATATCGTATTCTTTCCCGTGGTTTGCTCCGCATATTTCACATGTTCTTTCATCTTCAGCTGCCCACCACTGTACTTTAGTGATGCCCGCATCTTTATATCCACGCAGCGCACTACGATTCATGTAGTTGATCGTTTCAGTACGTACAAGACGATGCGCATCATTAAAAGAACGATTCATAACATTAGAAAGCTGCACGGCTGCCTCAGTAACTGTTTTACCGGTTGCTATAAAATTGTTAATCACACCGTTAAGATTGCGTTCTAATGCTACCATATCATTCCATAATCTTTCACTAAAAAAAGAGCCATGCCATTTTGCCCTTAGCATCTGCTCCATTTGCTTTTTGTTTGGATATGAGAAATCATTTATATTGAGTGAATGCATTACATTTGAATATACCTTTTTACCTGCATCCAAGATTCTAGATGTTTGGCTTTTCTCAATTGATTCACCAAGTTTTTCTATCTCTTGAAAGATAACACCTTGTTGACCTAACAACTTATTGAAGCGATACTGTTGGCTTCTTGTAAGGCCTCCTTGTTCTTCTGCTGCTTCGGCCAGTGAATAAAGCTCTCGTTTGATACTAGAAGAGGTCTTTTCATACATCTTTAGCAAATCGCGATTTTGTTCCTCTACATTGTTATATGTTTTCCATGTTTCGTTTGCAATACGTTTCTCCCAATACTCGCTGTTACGATAATCACTCATCTGTTACACCACCAATGGGCACTTTATCTTTATATGGCTGATTTTCTTTCAGTGAATCAAGTTCTTTTTGCACATCATCAACCCATGTGCATTTACTAAGCCATGTATCGTCAGACAAACCTAAATTTTTTGCTTTCTGACAGTTGTCAAGGTTCTCTGATTCATTCACTTTCATATTAACGTTAAACTGGATGTTTATTTCCGGCGCTTTGGTCTCATCAAGAAAAACATTAACAAAATACATAAGTTTATTAAATCCAAATGTAAACTGTGTGCACATAGCGCTTGCTTTTAAGTCGAGCAGGCTATACATAAACGACAGAGCTACACCAGAGGGCGAATTGCCATATTTATCAAGATCTTTCATAATACCTTGGCCTGCCTCTGTGATATCACGTTTAAGTTGCTCACAGTGTGCAATTACTGCAGTCAGATCCATTGTAGGCGATAATGTGCTTGCGCCTTCTCCTTCATCAGGATCGGCATCAAGTTTTAATACTCTGCTTCGAATCTTTTCTCTTATTTCATCCTCACTCAAGTTTCCATATCCTTTGATAATGTAAATAAGGTTTCGCACATCATCAATATAGTTTGCTGCCTCACTGCGTGATTTATCATATCCATCGATTAGTGATTTAACAAATTTGATATCAGGCATTTCAATGAAATTGTTTTTGAATGGAATGAAAGGTACTGACCCCCATGAACACCACCCATCTTTACCAAGAAAATGGCTAACTGCGTTACCAGCTTCATCGAAGTTGTTACTATAATCAACAAATATTTCTTTATCTTCTCTGATATAACAAGTAACACCTTCGCTTGTCCAATATTCAATGTGAGTTCTGACTCTATCTTTGCCATTTTTAGTATAAACTTCATCATAGAAGTAAATGCCGGCTTTAAGTTCTTCGTGATCATTGTCTGTCCATACAGGAATAAAGCGCTCAAAAGGTACTGTCATAACTTTAAAAGCGCCTTTCTCATCAATGTATGGGTGCAGCCATCCACATCCTTTATTAGACGCTTCGTAGCCAAGTTTAAGCATCTTGTAAGGAAAGTTATTGCCGAGCAATTTTTGAACTTTTTTCAAATACGTTTCATCTACACATGATAGTGTATATTCTTTTGATAGAGTATAAGAAACTTTTTCATCGACCATATTTTTATATTGAGCGTGAGCATATCGATTGTTAGCCTGGCTGATATCCTCAACTTTGTTTCCTGTTTTCGGATCATATTTATATTTCTTGTTTTCCAAGATTTCGTTATCAACCTTATAATATCTTTCTCCGGTTAAAGCAAGTTTTCTTTGCTCACTACTGATAAACAGATCTATCTTACTTAAAAGCATTGTCTGTATATCATCAGGTTCTCTGATCGCACTCATAGCTGCTTTTACACCTCTTTTCATTCTTTTATAAAACTTCATTTATATTTCACCTCTTTACGGATGATGGTATAAGCAAAATAACGCACTGCATCCATTGCGTGGTCATGCTCCTTAACTGGCTTATCTTCGCCTCGCTCTGCTGCTTTCTCATCCCATATATAACTAGCAAATTCTTTTATGGTGTTTTCACAGCAATCCATAAAAGTTATCTTGCCTTGTTTTAATAGCGATCCAACAAAGCGAATACCATTCTCAACATCATTCTTTGCTTTCTTCACGTAATAACCACGCTTTTTCAGTTCTGCTTTGAATGATGCGGCAGATGGATCTAGGATAATACCTTCTATTTCAATACCGCCAATAAATTCATCAAGATCATCAGCATATTCACTGTCTGTTTTCTGCCGGCTTTCCTCTCGTCCTGAATAGTAATACTCTTTTATGCATACCCAATCTCCCATGGCTTTTTTCTGCCACAAAAGAAAAACGGTCGCATTCTGCGTACCGTAATCACAACTTACGTAATATTTTGATAATATTGCATCTGTGATCTTATCTATAACGTGTTTTGTTTTATCGAACATATCATAGATAATACCTTCTGCAACCGTCCATTTACCAAGAATGTAGCGACTATAGAACACTCCACTATACATTGACCTGTAACGCTCTTTGATACGCTCTGACAGGCTTAGATTGTCGTCCATGGTAAAATGCAGATAGATAAGTTGTTTATCTTTGCGCTTATCTATCCAATTTGTCTTAAACCAGTGATATGGTCCAGCAGGGTTACAGTTAAACCAAAACTTAGATCCGTCAACACTACATCGTCCTGTTGCCTGGTTGACAAAAGATTCCGGCATCAGTGCCACCTCATCAAAGAAGCATCCTGCAAGTGTGATACCTTGGATCAGGTCTTGTGAGGATTCGTCCTTACCCCCGAAAATATAGAAATTGTTTTCTACTCCATTTTTGCTGACTACAACAAGGTTGTCTGCTCTATGGTCTTTTACCTTATAACCTCTACTACGCAACATCAATTTAAGTAATGTCAATACATTACGTCTGAAAGATCCTATTGTTTTACCACACATCCCAAAGTTTTGATTGCTGAATGTTTCCATTGCCCATATAACGTAAGACAACGACATAACAAGAGTCTTTCCTGATCTGATAGCGCCATCTGCAATTACACCGTCTTTATCTTTTGTTCGTGGATCAATCCACCATTTCAATACCTTTAGTTGCTTAGTGGAAAACGGCTTAAAATTAAAAACTGACTTAGATTTCTTCATCATTCCATCCGCCTACTTCTGCGTTTTTGATTGCATCCAGGAATCCATCATCTTCGATTTCTTCATCCTCTTGTGTTTCCGCTTCCAACTTCTTAGTCTGCGCCCTTAATTTATCAAGCTGTGCTTTTTGCATATCTGTAGCATCACTGTAATGCTTGTCTAACCACTTAAGTGCAAATTCTTTGCTGATGAGTTTCACGGATACACCTTCTTTTCCTTGTTTTACTTCTTGGATAAGTGTTCCGTCTACTTCGCATGATTCTCTTAGTCTAACGAAGTTCTTTTTTTCTTTTAACAGTTCTTTATCTCCATTAGAGTTTTCTATTTTTATCGGTCCATACATTGACATGACAAGCGTTTCTTCTTGCCCAAATTCAAGATAATCCGTTACATCAGAATATGCTATATCCATCATTTTTTGGAAGTAGTCCTCAATTGTATACATCGATTGTTTTATCTTAGCATCTTTGATTGATTGAATATGAGTTTGTATCTTAGGAT
>NZ_CEVYEL010000030.1:0-33897 GCF_982403165.1 Longicatena sp. | reverse complement strand
TAGCTATAATTTCGAGTTTACACCATTTTTTTACTTTTAACTTCTAAAGATAGGTACTACAAAAGGTTAACTACATTGGGTTATTATGATGCTTTTGTTTACTTTTTATATCCATATAGATGTAAAGATACAATTTACATATCGCAAAATAAGTATATACTTAAGGTAAGAGGTGATAATGATGGAAATGCAGAAAGTGTTGGAACAAAGAAGAAGTATTCGTAAATATCAAGATAAGCCGATAAAGAAAGAAGTTGTGGAGGAATTACTTCATGCGGCTCTTTTAGCACCTACATGGAAAAATTCACAGACAGGACGTTATTATGTTGTTATGGATAAAGATAAGCTAGAGCAGGTGAAAAAGGAAGGGCTTGCCCCATTTAATGCAGAGAATACGAAAGATGCTCCAGTTTTGATTGTTACAACATTTGTAAAAGATCGCAGTGGTTATGAACGTAACGGTGAACCAAGTAATGAACTGGGCAATGGCTGGGGTTGTTATGATTTAGGCTTGCAGAATGAAAACTTATTATTAAAAGCAACGGATTTAGGATTAAGTACCTTAGTCATGGGAATTCGTGATGCTGATAGACTACGTGAGATGCTGAGTATCAGTGAAGAAGAAATTATCGTATCAGTAATTGCTGTAGGATATGGTGATGCGACACCAACAATGCCAAAACGTAAAGAGATAAGTGAATTCGTTACCTTTTATTGAAATAAAAAAGAGGAGAAATTCATATGAAGTCGGGGATCACATGGTTTTATCGAATTGCTTTGCTTTGCTGTATCACGTTATTTGGCGGTTACACCTTTTGTTCCAGAATGATTCAGCACTCCATGGTTCATGTCGTATTAAATCAGATCCACATTGAGAAAAAATTAGCAGAAAGGTTAAACTCGATCAACTTTCCAAAAGCAGAAGAAGAATCGGAAAAGTTAACCAAAATTTTAGAAGATATTGTAAATGATGAAGAAGTGTTAGCTGTCTTGAATGTATATACAGAAGCGTTTGTTGCCGACATTGTCAAAGATACGCAAAGTGAAACAACGATGAAGATCAATGAAACACTGAAACAGCAGGCGAATCAACATGCGAGTGAACTAAGCTTATTTACCGAAGGGCTTTTAAGTGAAAAAGAAGTATCCGCCATTATGACAACGGTAATTGATGCTATGGACGTACAGGCCTTATATGATGTTTCGCTTCATATCATGAAAGAAGAGCTTAGTGATGTACAGCTGACAGCATTTAAAATCTTATATTTTTTAAAGGGAGATATCTGTTATTATATCAGCCAATTGGGTATGCTATTATGTTCGTTATTGCTAGTCATGCAAAAGAAAGGTTTGCGAGGATTAACCATGGTATGGTTAATCGGCTGTTTGCTGATGTTTGTTGTATCACAAACAATACCACAACTGTTAGCACATGTCTTTGCGAATACAAAAGTGGCGGCTGCTTTGCAGGACAACATTGCTCAATTAGAACGTTATACATTAATACTGGGTGCCATCACCTTATTGTTGGCATGTCTAATGATGATAACGGCGTTTTTTAGAAAGAAAATCCTACATAAGAAGGATATAGCATAAATAAGAAAGAGAGTTATTTTATGAAAGGGAAACACATAGTGGCATCTGCTTTAGCTGTTACCATATGCCTTATGGGATGCAGCAATAATAAACAGGCAGACATCGATGCCGAAGTTACAAAATTAGAAGAAGAAGCGAAAAAAACGCTTCAAGATGTGCAAGAATATAGTAAAGAAGATATTGAGAAAGCAACAACGTACATACATGAAAATATGAATAAAGTAAAAGATGATGAGGTTGTGAAGAATCTGATTAAGGCAGGAACATATTTAGAGGCAGCTGCCAAAGCCGGTGCTACTGAATCAAGTCAAAAGTTAGCTAAACTAGGGAAAGATATACATACATATGCAAGTGATGTATATAAAGCGGCAGATGATAAAAAGGATGCAATCATTAAGGAAAGTAGTAATATGATTTCTTCATGGAAGGATACGTTGAATAAAGAGAAAAACAAGCTTATCGATGAATTTCAAAAGTTTATAAATCATTGATGTTAGATAAGGTGTTAGCATATGATGCATGTTGTTATCTGGTAAAGATAAATACGTGAATGGTAAACAACACCTTTTTCTTTACCGTAAAATTCAGAGGGCTATAAATTGCAATTTATTAGATGTCGGGTATAATAGTAAACGTAATAACAATAAAGGAGTTATGTATGAAAAAGGACATCGTTTATATTACAGGACACAGACATCCTGATTCTGATTCTATTATATCGGCTATTGCTTATGCCTTGTTTAAACAGCGCAAAGGAATCCGTGCGATTCCATGCCGCTTAGGGGAACTGAATGCAGAAACTAAGTATTTATTAAACCGCTTTGGTTTTGAAGAACCAATGCTGTTTGAAGACGCAAGAGCTACTCTTGATGAAATTGAAATGGATGAGCCACTTACGATTTCACCTACAACGACTATTTATGAAACACTGCAGATGATGAATGAACAAAACAAGCAGTCTTATGGTGTAGTGAATCAAAAAGGTCAGTTATTGGGCATGGTAACAAAGAGTGATCTGGCAACGGTCGGTTTGGGAGATACAGCTGTCGGTATTGCTTTATTAAGAGAAACGCCAATTGAAAATATTTGTCGTACGATCAATGGCAGAATGATATATGATGATCCTAAACTTCATTTTAATGGAAAAGTCAGCATCATAGCCATGACGGAAACACGTCTGGCTAATTATGATGTTCAAGATCGACTGGTTGTATTAGGAAATGATGCAAAAGCTCAAAAGACGGCCATTACCAAAGGGGCAGGTATCTTAATCGTTGTTTGGAGTGATTCCATTGATGATGAAGTATTGGAATTGGCGAAACTACATCATTGTCCTATTATCATCAGTGGTCATGGTACAATGAATACTTCTCGTTATTTATATTTCTCACCATCTGTTAAACTGTTAATGAAGCGTGATGTTGTCAGCTTTAATATGGATGAATTTGTAGAAGATGTCGGTAAAAAAATGTTAAAAACACGATATCGCAGTTACCCGGTTGTCGATAATGATAATCATTTAAAGGGCTATATATCACGTTTCCATATCTTGGACCATCACAATAAAAAAGTGATTCTGGTGGATCATAATGAGTATTCGCAATCTGTCAAAGGAATAGAGGCGGCCGATCTATTGGAAGTTGTCGATCATCATCGCGTGTGTGATATCATCACATCTCGCCCCATTTCCTTCCGTAATGAAATCATCGGAAGTACGGCATCCATCATCACTTCAATTTATATGGAAAATCAGATGGATATTGCGAAAGACTTAGCAGGACTCTTGTTAGGGGCAATCTTATCAGACACATTGAAATTCCGCTCTCCCACAACCACTGCCAAAGATATCGGTATTGCCAAGACATTGGCAGATAAAGCAGGATTGGATATCGATGTATTTGCGAAGGAAATGTTTAAGGTAAGCTCCAACATCAGTCAAAAGAGTGTACATGATCTGATCAATCAAGATATCAAACGTTTTGAAATAGATGATAATGTGGTAATGATTGGACAGGTGATTGTTTCCAGTGTTGGTGAAGTGAAAGAAATAGAGGGTGAATTACAAAAAGAATTGGATGAATTTACCAGAAATAAAGGTTTAGATTTATGTGTGATTGTCTTTACCAGTATACTTGAAAATGGTTCTATCTTTTATTCATCCGGTGATAAGGCACAGGCCATCTTTGATGCCTTTCCAAATGAGAAAGAAGAGGAACACAGTTTCCATGAAGATGTATTATCACGTAAAAACCAGATCGTACCAACCCTATCCAGAGCAATGTTAAATGCCTTAGGATAAAATAAAAAACGGTTAAAGAAACACAATGCGGCGTTATCCATTATGATATCGTATGCATGTGTTACATAAACCGTTTTTTTATATCGGTAAATGTATAGAAAAAAACTGAAGCACCACATGTTTTTGCGGTGGACTTCAGTTTCCTATGTTTTTTAGATACTCTTTATATCTTTCAAAAAGCTGAACTTCTTTATCCATAAAAGCGATAATCATGTGGAAAAGCGAATACTGTTTACTTAAAGAGTGTGCTCTTGCGCAATGCACAAGTAACCTTGCTTCTAAAGAAGTATTATTTAAAAGCTTGTAACCAATAGAACTTTATTCTTATTTACCTTTTTCAATATAGGCATTAATGTTTTCTTCAACAACATTGAAAGGGGCAACACCACTCTTTAACAATGCCGTATGGAAAGCTTTATCGTCAAATGCATCGCCAAGTTTCTTGACCGCCTTTTCTTTTAAAGAAGCGATTTCTTCATAACCAACATAATATGGTTCAAAGGCACAAGGATTTGCTTGTAATTGACTATATTGTACCATAGCGTCATGATCACTTAATTGAAAGCCGATAGCATTGAAATGATCTTTGAAATCCTTTAACGACCAGCCTTCATAATGGATGCCGATATCTGCCAGTATGATCATATTGTAACTGGCAAGCTCATTTTCTTTTAAAGCAAGTAAGAGATTCTGATCTATATCCTTTAAATAATTATAAGCATAATACTGAGCATAAACAGCATAACCTTCAACATAAGCACTGGAATCTATGCAGGCATTCCGGAAAAGGTTTTGCTGATTCTCATACATGAAGCTATATTGGAACATATGTCCTGGAAATCCTTCATGAGCAACCGTGGAATATGTCTGAATCTTATTAATGGCCCCTGTCTTTGGATTTACGCGCAATTGTTTTGTACCATCACCATCAAGTGGAGGAATGTTAAAATAAGCTGCCACACCGCTGCTAGAGGCAATTTCGTCATTTATTGCCTTAATATTATATTTTAATTCTTTAACGCTAGGGAAATCATTTGGTATTTGCGTTTTAATATAAGATAATATCTCATCATAACTCTTAAATGAAGTGACAGGCAGTTTGTTCTCTGTAATTTTTTTAACGATATCTAAATTGTTTATGACGATGCCTTGCAAATTTTGTAAATGCGTGTTAAAACTGGTGTTCATCATTTTCTTGATATCATCCACACTCTTATTGCTGCCGATGCTTTTCTGTAATAATAAAGCATAATATGCTTTACCATTCTCAAATTTAGCAAGTCCTATGTCATTGTTTTTGCCACTTTTTTTCAAGTCTTTCATCAAATCACTAATATCTTGATAGGCTGGCAGAAAGGAAGTAGTAAAAGCCTGTTTCAATTGTTTCTTGTAGGATTCGGCTTTTGTTTTACTCAGCTTGAGAGTATCGATGTTTTGATACATGGATGTTAATATGGCACTGTTTTCACCTTTTTTTAAAATGCCATCACAATATTTCTTTACATCATCCAAATTTGTCATAAGCAGTCCTTTATCTGCCTGTTCCTTTGTATATTGGATAACGCAATCAACATAAGGCTTTACATCTTTTACTAATAAGATTAAATCCTTAACATCCTGTTCATTACGTAAATCCCAGTCAGAGAATAAGGTTGGCATCTGATAATGTATCCCCGAGATGCTGGCAAACATCTGTTGATAATAGTCAAACTTTTTATCCATCAGCTGCAGTTCAATATTTCCTTGATATTCGAAACAATCGTATGTCTGTTTCTGCTCATCGCTTAAGATATCACGCTTAAATTCTTTAAATTCATCCCAGACCTTCTTCGCTTTTTCAGCAGCTTTATGCTGGTTTTCGATCGTTGGACGTTCTCCTAAATTTACTTTTACATTCGTTGGGTCGACACCGTGTTTTTGTGGCTGTTTCAGATATACATGCATGGTCGTATAGTCGCTTTCCATCTGCTGTATGAACTGTTTTTCAATAAAACGGTCGAATTTCTTTTGTTCTTCCTGGGGATCTTTTGAAGAACAGGCACCTAACGATAGTGCCATGATGCCGGATAAGGCTAATAACGAAAGACGTTTTATGATCTTCATGTAACATTTCCTCCTTGTGTTAGTATTAGTATACCCTTTTTTTATCGAATGGACAACTCATGAAGAGAGATGTATTGACGCATTGGTGTATTATGGATATAATACAGTTAGGAGGTGGTATCGTGATAAAACTGCAGGATATAGAATTTCATCAAAAAGCTGCTGTATATCCGCAATTAGCTGACTATATCAAAAAAGGCATTTTACTGGGAGAAATTGTGGATGGCGAAGATATGCCGAGTCGCCGAGAGTTGGCTTTGCGCTTATCCATTAATCCTAATACTGTTCAAAAGGCCTATAAATTACTGGAAGATGAAGGGTTTATTCGTACAATATCCAATATTCGCAGTATTGCTGTCGTAACCCAAGACACCAAAGAACGTATTCGCTGCCAGCTCATAGAACAACAAGTAAAAACCTTTATCACGGATTGTAAAAGCTGTGGCATGAATTTTCAGCAGACGATTGCTATCATGACCACATTATGGGATAAAATATAATTTTTTTATCGAATGAGTGTATTATGAATATAATACAGTAAGGAGAAGCTTATGAAAAACATGTTGAAATTAATGAATATGACTTGCCGCTCAGCAATCTCACAAATTATCCTTTTATTTCTTTGTGTGCTATTGGCAGAAGGAACATGGCTGTTTCTGCAATTAAAAAATATAGAACTCTTATACTATCATGATATGGGAATAAACATCATGATAATCCTCATAGGGTTTATCCTATTATTATGGATACAGGTAAAGCGATTCACCCATTTTGCCAAAAGTGGCGGACTTACCCGCATACAGGTATTGCCGGTATCGAAACGTTCTTTTATCTTTGGCGAAGTACTCTTCAATTATGCGAGTGTCTTATTGCTAGCAAGTGTCCCTTTTCTTGTATGGTTTATGATGATTGCCCTTCAACCGTTTCACTTTCCTTTTATGAATAATCTATATGCGTATGCAACTTTGCTCATCTCCATTACTGATTGGATGCCAATAAATGCTATTGAATGTGGTTGTCTGTTGCTTATTTTATTAGGTATTGCCTATATCATGGTTGCTTTCTCTTTTACGGCAATCGATTTAGACCGCCGTATAAGCCTAATCATGGTGCTGCTCATAACCTTTGTCATCATCCTTTTTCTGAATATGATTTTGTTTTCTTCTTCTCTGATGTTACCTTACCGCTATGAAATTTTTGCCGGAGAAGCTTTGCTGCTTATTCTATTATTGCATCGAAAGTTGGAACATGCATTCGTCAGGAGGAAATCCATATGAAAAAAATTATACTATATCTTACAACATCAACAGTATTGCTGTTGACATGCCTTGGTTATCATGTCAATCACTTATTTCCTAAAGATATTCCATTTGATAATAGTGATAAAGCAAGATCCGCCTTAGCGGGGATGACGATTGAAACAACATTTGGCATGCAAGATTCGGGCAGAACCCTATATCTCGATCTTAAAGATGGAGAGATCACCCAAAGATATACTCGTCAAAGTACACAAGAAAAGCAAAAAGATTATGAAATTTCTATGGAACGTATTTTTGAAATGGATGAACAGACAAAAAAGACCATAGGAAAACCAAAGAATCTAAGTGAAGAGGGACATGAGATAAAAAGAGTTATACCACAGGCTGATGCGGCTTATGTGTTCTATAGTTCAAATAATATAAAAATACCTACACAGCATGTAATATCCAATGAGCACTATCAATTACAGGAAACACTTTATGATATAAAGGAACAAACGGATGATACTTCTTATATTACGTTAGAACAATTGGATACGGATGTAAATGAAAGAGGAGTACAAAAGTATACAGATGTTCTTCCTACGGAAAGTCTGATTCGTGGTAAAGATGAGAATGTTTACTACTTCATGCCCCAGACAAATACACAATTTCACGGCGCTAATCATATTTATAAAATCAGTTGTGAATCGCAAGATAAAGCTTTGTTACAGGAGAATAAAGTTAAGATAAAAGAAATTACACCAATGGTTACACTGCCGGCTAAGCGTTCTTATTTTATCATGGAAAAGGTTGCTGATCGTTTGTTGGTGATTGCCTATGATACGAAGGGAAATACTTATGCCATGCTCTATGATGAAAAAGGGAATTTACAGAAAGAGTTAAAAACCCAACAAAAAATATTATTCGATGAGTTTACATGGCAAAACGACGGCTATATCCATTATTTTGCGGATGGAAAACTATATCGTCTAGATACCAACACGATGAAACTCTCAAATGTATGTCCTTATGATACGATTAAATTAGATAATGTTAGTGTTGATGATGTGTATTATCGTGATGGGAAAACTTATGTGTTGACGCAAGATGCATCTTGTATCTATATCCAAGTCATAGAACATGAACAAAACGTGTATCAAGGAAAATGGCAGTTAGGTGAGTATCGCGAAGATGAAGATGCGTATTATATGTTTTATCAAGCGCGTATCCGGAGGTGATGATCATGAAGGTGGTTCTGCATCAGATAAGGCATCATCTTAGCATATTATGGTGGAAAATCTTACTATTGTATGGCTTAGAATTTACCTTTCTGAATTTCTCTGATAACTTTCATTGTGTATATCAAGAGATCCATGATTATCCGAAAGAAACAGATATGTCATTTCTTATGCTTTTGTTTTTTGTAGTTCCTGTTTTGCTTATCGCTTTTCTACAATTGTACACTTGGTATCAAAAAGGGAAGGTGCGTTGGCAATTGGTGATGCAGCAGCATTTCTTACAGGTCATCGCCGACATTATCGTGATAGCGGGTATTCTCATGATAGGCTATCTCCTGTTTTACGGCATCTATTATAAACATTCTATCGCTTATCTGGCAACGAATATCAAAGTGAACGATGTCTCACCGGTGTTTTGGCAAATGGTAAAACAACAAACGATTATGGCAAAGCTTTTGCCTGTGAATGTGTTAAGTTTTATCAGCATGATTTTATTAATTGTGCAGTTATCCAGCTTGCTTGTCGCAGCGGTCATGACGTTATGGAAAGAACAGGTGAAACCTATCACCAAGATGTATTTAATTTTCTCGTTATGTGTTTGTTTCTTACGTATTACGTATACGACTGAATATTTTCAAATACTATTCTATACATTGTGCATCTTCGCAAATATTGGTGTAGCTACACAGTGTTGGGAAAGGAAGAAACAGGAGGTAAGGACATGCTAGAATTGCATCATGTTGAAAAATTGTTTTTAGGAGATAAGGGTATCCACGATATAACAATTACGTTTCAGCCAGGGGAAATTTATGGCATCTTAGGGCGCAATGGCAGTGGTAAAACAACCTTGTTGAAGTGTATATTAGGCTTATTAGAAGTAGATAAAGGACAGATTTTGCTAAATGGAAAGCCTGCCTGTGAACAGTTGCAGGATATCGCGTTTGCAAGTGCTGATGGCAGTAGTCTTCCTTATATGAAAGGAAAGGAATACGGACAATTTCTAGCGCAGTACTATCCATCCTTCTCAATGGAGGATTACTTACATTTTCTCAATCGTTTTGAACTAGATGCACAAGAGCGTATAGCGTCTTTATCAAAAGGGGGAAAGATGAAAATAGAACTGGCCGCTGCTTTTGCGCAACATGCCAAATTGATATTAATGGATGAACCCTTTACTTCTTTGGATATGTATGCTAAGGAAGATTGTATTCATGCTGTTTTAGAAGAAGTTATGGAAGAACGAATTTTGTTAATATCCACACATGATATCGCTGAAATTGAGACAATTGCGGATGGCTGTCTTGTTTTAGAAAATGGACGCTTAGCAGAAGTATTCACTATGGATGATTTGCATGAGCAAGGGGAAGATCTGAAAACACGTTTAGCTGCCTATCGCCCTGAAAAAGATAAGGAAAACAGAGAATAAGAGAATGTAGAAATATACTATAAATAGCTATATAAAGTATAAAATGATGGTTTTTATACATCATACAGCTTATTTTAGAAGTATTATGTATATTCTTCGCTATTTTAAGAAAGGCTTATACGAAAGCTTGAAGAAGCGAATTATAAAAGGAAAAGGTTTGTATCAGGCTACTATATTCACCTAAGGATACAAACCTTTTTTGTGCTTCATTTTTCATTCTTGCTCTATTTCTGATATAAATATCTGGCAACATGCACTCCACTGGCACTGGCATGACTTAAGGAATGAGTAACGCCACTGCAATCGCCAATAACGAATAACCCTTTATGACAGGTTTCCAGATTTTTATTAATTTCTACTTCTAAATTGTAGAATTTGACTTCTACACCATACAACAAAGTATCATCATTTGCCGTCCCGGGTGCAACCTTATCCAGACGATAAATCATTTCAATGATATCATCCAACTGACGTTTTGGAATAACCAGACTTAAATCGCCGGGAGTTGCGGATAACGTCGGTGTGACAAAGCTTTCTGCTATACGTCCTTCGGTACTACGTTGTCCTCGAATCAAATCACCGAAGCGCTGAACAATGACACCGCCACCTAACATATTCGATAAACGGGCAATGCTTTCGCCATATTCGTTACTGTTTTTAAATGGTTCCGTAAAATGGTTGCTGACAAGAAGCGCGAAATTGGTGTTTTCGGTATAACGTTTTGGATCTTCATAGCTATGACCATTTACGGTAATGATGCCATTGGTGTTCTCACTTACGACTACACCACGTGGATTCATACAAAACGTACGTACTTTATCTTGATATTTTTCACTTCGGTAAACAATTTTACTTTCATAAAGTTCATCTGTCAGATCAGAGAAGATACGATAAGGAAGCTCTACACGAACACCGATATCCACGCGATTACTTTTCGTGCGAATATGCAAAGAATCACAAATAGCTTCCATCCACTTACTGCCGCTACGACCAGTAGAGATAATGCAATTGGTTCCGGTAAAGTTATGTTCACCGCTCCATATACGATAACCATCCTCTACTTTTTCTACCTTATCGATATGGGTATTAAAATGAATGTCGATTTGATCTTTTAATTGATGATACAGGTGTTCCAGTACAATGTAATTTACATCGGTACCAAGATGACGAACACTTGCCTCTAGCAAATGTAAATCGTTCTGCATACATACCTTTTTTAAATGTGTGTTGCCGGTAGAGTAAAGCTTTGTACCTTTGCCACCATTTTCAACATTAATTTTATCCACATACTCCATCAACTCTATGGCTTTATTTCTGCCGATATATTCGTAAAGTGTTCCGCCGAATTGGTTCGTGATATTATATTTACCATCAGAAAAAGCGCCGGCACCGCCAAATCCATTCATGATGCTGCAAGATTTGCAATTTACACAGGATTTGATCTTATCACCATCGATTGGACATTTACGTTTTTCCAAAGATGTGCCTGATTCAAATAGACCGATCTTTAATTCAGGGTTTAATTTCATTGCTTCATAAGCCGAAAAAATCCCGCCGGGCCCTGCCCCGATTATCAGCAAATCATACTTCATAGTTTACCTCCGTGTCTTACATGACTAGTTTAAGGGAAACGTGAAATTTCCTAGAGTATTTTAACACATTCCTGTTAAAATACCAGTGTTTTGTCTTTATTAACGAATCGTTTTATCGAATAAGAGTGTGATTGTCTTACTTGTTGGCTGTTTTCTTTAATATATTATAAGGAAAACGATGATACAATTTATCGAGAATAGTATCTTTATGGTGGTTGAGCGTAAATATCTTTTTAGTTAGAAGGCTTTTTTAGTATGTATCGTCATTTAATAAGCTAAGCCCGAATTCCCTCTGTTTACCACTAATTTGTATATTTGTTGTTAGTTTATATAATTTATAGCATATTTAGGTATGATTCTTTTGCATGTGTATGTTCCATTTCAGTATTTGTGAAGGAGACTTGGATAAAATTGTGAGCGGCTATGTTTAAAACAAGATAGATAGAGCATACTTCAGCTATGAGGTGAATGTATGAAGAAATATATGGTAATTGGAGGTATTTGGCTGGCAGTGCTTATGACGATCATGACTTGTAGCAGTAAGACATCCTTGCAGTATGAAATTCATTTTGACAGTACAACACAAAAAACATATCCGTTAAAGGAAGAGATGCAAGATGCATATACCGAATTGGTGAGCGGTGTACATGAAGAATCTTATATTTTAATGGTATTACATAATCTAGATATGTTTGAGGTGTCTGATAACGTACATGCCAAATGGGAAAAGAACCATCTGCATATCATAGAAGGAGATGGGAAAGGGACGACCATCACAGGTGAATTGGTTGCCCAAAGTGTCTGTATGCCAAAAGTACAACCGCGCTCTTTCCTACAAGAATTATTTCATTGAGCATGAACATAGGTTTCATGCTTTTCTTATGGCTTGTAAATATTATGAATGTGCTTAGGTTTTAGAAGACGAAGAAAAAAAAGAATGGTATAATATTAACGTTATGAAATGAGGTGGTCATTGTGCAGCTGAATACAAAAGAAACGCTGCGGGATCTGGCTTGGATTTTAGCAGGTAATATTACGTTGGCAATCGGTGTTGCCTGGTTCATATTGCCCAATAATGTATTGACCGGAGGTTTAGCTGGTGTGGCGATTGCCTTAGAGCCATTAATTCATGTTACACCGGAAATTGTGATAAATGTATTAACCGTTGTTTTATTCGTGGCAGGTTCTTTCATATTAGGAAAGAAATTTGCGATGAAGACCATTTTAAGTACCATCTGTTATCCATTATTCTTATCACTGTTATCATTTTTAGCAGCGCATTATATACCGGCAGATACTTTTATTATGGATAAATATTTGGCGACTATTTATGGAGGTGCTTTGATGGGGATTGGTGTCGGTTGTGTTTTCCGTACCGGCGCAAGCACCGGTGGTATGGACATTCCACCACTGATCATAAATAAATACACGCATATCCCTTTACCATCTCTGGTATTGATTATTGATGCATTGACTGTCTTACTGGGGGCTGCGGTATATGGCTTGCAGGCAGCATTGACAGGTATTTTATCTGTTTGGGTCAGCAGCTTTATGATCAATAAAACCATGTTGATAGGTGGACATGATGCTAAAAACGTTATGATAATTTCCGAAAAATATAAAGAGATCATGAATAAGGTTCATGAACGTTTGGAAAGAGGCACGACCATTCTTGAGGCCAATGGCGGATATTCAAATGAGCGAAAACCGGTCTTAATGGTTGTTGTAACGAAAAAACAGCTGCCGGAGTTACAGCATATGATCAGTCACATTGATGCAGAAGCTTTTGTAATTGTGACAGATACAAACGAAGTACAGGGATTAGGCTTTACTTATGAAGAAGAGTTATAAGGGAAACATCATATTATATAAGGATGAGGAGATCAACTATGCAGAACTTTAATTATCACAGTCATACAAAACGCTGCGAGCATGCCATTGGAGAAGATGAAGAATATGTAAAAGCAGCCATTGCCAACGGTTTTCAAGTTATGGGCTTTAGTGATCATGCGCCATATGCAGGTGTTCATACACCGGGAGAGCGTATGGATAAGGAAGCATTGGAAGGCTATATCGCCAGTGTAAAAGCGTTGCAGAAGAAATATGAAAAGGAAATTGAAATACGCATTGGCTTAGAGTTTGAGTATTTTGAAGATCAGTTGCTAGAATTGTTGGAATATCGCGATCGCTTTGACTATATGATTATCGGACAGCATGGTCCGGCCTTGTATGAACCGGAATTTTATGAAGCGAATACGGATGAGGATGTATTGCGCTATGCAAATCTTATCCGTAAAGCGTGTGAAAAAGGACTTCCGGATATTATCGCACATCCTGACTTATTTATGTTCAGTAAGCAACAGTGGACACCAGCATGTGAGGAAGCAGCACGCATCATTTGTCAAAGTGCCTGTGATGCCAACATTCCTATTGAGATAAACCTAAATGGATTGAAATATGGTAAACGCCAGATTGGTGAGGAATGGCGTTATACTTATCCATATCGTGCGTTCTGGAAAGTAGCAGAACAGTATCCTGTGGATGTAGTCTATGGACTGGATGCTCATACACCTGAAAAATATGCAGATAAAAAATGTTTTGAAATTGTCGATCATGAAATTGTTTATGGTTTAAATTTGCATAAACGCACAAAACTTATGTTTGAGAAAAAATTATAAAGGCGCGAATTGGGCTTTGTGATTTGAAGAATATGTTGATGACACCTGTAAAACGAGGAGAAATTCCCAGTAATTTACAGGTGTTTTTCTTTGCTTTTTCACAATTGCCGGATAATTTCAGAATATCTGATAAACAGGGGAGTGATACCGATTTCAGAAAATGAAACAAAAGATAAAAAACACTTTTATATGTGAAAATAAAACGAAATTCACAAGTGATTTTACGCATATTATAAAGCTTTGCAACATACATATTTTGATAGTGGGACGATATTTAGGGCATAAAACTAAATTTCGACAGAAAAATTCTCGGTATAAAGTTATAAATTAAGGGAAAAATAGGTAATAACACATGTTAAAAAGCAAAAAAATTGGACAAGTTGAAAAAAGTATGCTAGACTATTGCTTGTTTCGTACAAAAGGAGGAACATCAATGAACTCAAAACGAATAAAATTCGCTTTATTCATCAGTGTTTTCGCTTTATATGGGTGTGCAAGCGGGAGTAAATCGACATCAACACAGACGCTAAGCACTGCGAACATAACAACGATTAATAAAACAGATGCAGCGCAGATGCCTGCACTTCATACAACTGAAATGATGAATATCACCGAGGACGTATCCGCACTTTCGCTCATGGCAAATGATGCAAGTGTATCACAAAGATTCAGCACACTGTTACAAAACCGAGATGTTAAAGGAAGCCTTCGTACACAGAAAGCGATAAAGAATTACAGTGTGAAAATGAATCAACGCATTCGCAAAAAGCAACAAGAACAGGCAAAACGTGAGGCGAGAACCTTTACCCCTATGACAACAACCTATGGTGTTGACTGTTATGGCTGTGGTGGTGAAGATGGACGTGGAGGAACTTCACTTGGCGTTACTTTGGATGCCGATATGGGTGTTATGATGCCGGATGGCAGCTGGCAAAGAGGCATTCGATATGGGAAGTATTACATCATAGCAGCTGATCCAAGTATTCCTTTATGCTCCATCATTAAGATTAGCAATCATGGACTTAGCGGCAGTGGTATTTCACCAGATAAACCTTATTATGCAATCGTATTAGATCGCGGTGGAGCTATTTATGGAAGTCATCTGGATTTATATATCGGAAGAGAAAATTCCGGTGCCATTGTTAAAGTAAAACAAACCACACCGAAAGCGGAAATCATCCGTGTTGGCGGTAAAAGCGGGCCACGCAGCTGTGCTCTATAGTAAAGTAAAACGTAAATATCTTTATACTGAACCCCTTATCGTAGTTATCCACCTTTTGGGGTTCCTTTAGTTTATAAACGACTTAAGGTTTTGAAAGGCTTTTTAAACTGTTTATAAGCAACGTGATGACATATAGTCATAAAAAAACGTATCCTCACGTAGGGATACGTTTTGTTGCTTTTAAAGCAAAGTATAACAGGGCAACATCGATAGGGAACATGATTACATTTTTGAAAATACGCAACAGGGTAAAAAGCTGGCTTTGATACAGTATATTTAACCATAACGAAGTTAAGAAAAGATTAATGAAGACGGTAATACACAATCGAGCGGCTAAAACACGGAGAAACGATAATTCTTTCTTGTAGAAAAAGCAGCCATAGATCATGCCGATTAAAAATTCATTCAAGGCAAAGCCGGGAAAATACGGGCCATCCGGACGGGCAATGTATTTTAAGGTATCGGCAATGATGCCGGCAAAGCCGGTTAACACAGGCCCATAGATCATACCGGAAACACCGGCAAATATACTTGAGAAGCCAATACGTAAAGTTGGTGAAAGAGGAATAAAGAAGGTGCCTGCTACTACATTTAACGTTGTCAGCATCGCACATCCGCAAATGGATTTCACTTTCTTCATCTCTTTACTGCTTTCTTTGATTAATATTGGCAACTGCATAATTTCTTTCGCAAAGTTCATATAAAAATACCTCCTTTTCCTGTGATGCATACGGAAAAAGAGGTATCTCCTTTTTTCTTATGCAACAGCGGGATGCAAGACTGAAATCGCAAGAGAAACTCTTTTCGCCCCGACGACAACTCCCCGTTCGCGGATACTTAACGCTTCAATCTCTACTCTGCTTACATGCTGATTATAGGATAGTATGTAGTATTTTACAAGAAAAAAATTATCGAAATTTAGGATTCATAAGATTTTCGTTTCGCAGCTGATGGAATTTTAAATTCATCCCGATATTTGGCGATGGTTCTTCGTGAGATCGTATAGCCTTCATGAAGTAAGATATCGCATAGTTTTTGATCGCTGTAGGGCTTCTTGTGATCTTCGTTTCGTATGAGTTCTTTCAAGCGTTCCTGTACTTCTTTTACGCTGTCATTCGATAAGGAGTGAACAAAGAAGTATTTTAACGGAATGGTCTGATTTTGAAAAATCATGGATTTACTGGCTACACAACGACTGATGGTTGATTCGTGCATAGATAAGGCATCCGCAATGGTTTTCATGGTTAACGGCTGTAACGGTTTTCCTTCTGTGAAAAAAGGCAGTTGATGTGCCACAATGGCTTTTGTTAAGTGCAGCAGTGTGTCACTGCGTTTTTTTATACCATTTAATAAGCTTTCGGCTTTTTTCTTTTCTTGCTTCAAATAGTCTTTCATTTCTTCATAATGAGCAGGAAAGTCTTCCATATTCATACGCAGTCCATAGGTGTTACGGAATAATTCAATCGTGATTTCTCCATCTTCACAGGCGACATAAACATCCGGATTCAAATATACCGCAGTAGCAGCATACATCGATCCTGGTTTTGGGTGAAGGCTTTGGATTAGTTTTAAAGCCTCTTGAATATCGGTGATAGCCACATCCAACTTTTTGGCCAAAATCGTTAACTTATGTTGAGCAAGTTCACTTAAATATTCATTCACCAAAAGAATGGCCAGTTTCGCATAGGGATGAGCAAGGTTTGCCAGTTGTATTAAAAGACATTCCTGAAGATTTCTGGCTCCTACACCACTTGGTTCAAAACTTTGTAAAATATTGATTGTTTCTTCAATATCATCATAGCTATATTGTGGGAAATAACGCTGAATAGCTTTATTGGAATAGGGCAGATAGCCGTTATCATCCAATAGATCCGCAAGAAATACGGCTAAATCAACAAAAAGTGGTTTATTATATTGATGAATTTGTTCCTGCAATACCTCACTGAGTGTTTGTTCTTGAATGACATAATTCATCATAAGTTCAAAATTGCGCTCACACTTTTGGATATAGCCGGTTTCATATTGGATATCCTGTTCCAATAAGGGATTGCTTTCTACCTGTTCTTCAATATATGTCTGTAATTCACTGCTGGAAAAGGACAGGATCTTAAGATCCTGCTGCTGTTTCATGGTTAAGACTTGTTTTTGTTTAAGTGTAGGACGCATTTCCTGTTTCATTTTCATATACATCACCTGTATGTATTATAACGTAAGTAAGCGCTTTTAGAAATACCTTGTTCGTGTATTGGCATGGAAATTGCTACAAAAAAGGTGGAGGTGTTTGTTATGAGGGAAATTTTGCGTATCGTAATTGGAAATATATGTATTACATCGGCCTATGCATTTATCACGGTACCTCGCCATGTGGTAAATGGCGGAGTGACCTCCTTTTCCATGATTCTGCATGTGTTTCTTCCAGTGGATATCAGTGTCATAACCAATTGTGTTACGGTAGTGCTATTGGGAATTTGTCTGTATTTCCTGGGAAAAGCATTTTTGATGAAATCATTGCTTAGCAGTATCTGTTATATGGTCATGTTCAGCAGTTTTCACGCAATCGGTTATAGCCTGTCCATACCAGTATTACCTGCAATTATCTTAGCGGCCATACTGGTAGGAATAGGATATTATTTATGTATCAGTGCCAGTTCTAGCACCGTGGGGTTTGATGTCTTAGCACTTGTCTTACATAAACGTTATGAAAAACTAGATGTTGCCATAACGATGCGCTATATCAATATTGGTGTTATCTTATTAGGCTTTGCTTCCTATGGCGGCATTTCGATATTGATCGGTATTGGTTTTACCATCTTACAGACACAGGTATTAAAACTACTCTTACAAAGGAATGAACAGAAAATACAGGAAGCTTCCTGCGATGAGGCAACTGTATCAAAGTGTATCGTAAAATCATGAAAGGAAGGAAAGGATATGTACTATGGAATGACAACAGAAGAACTGGCTCATCATTATAGTGAAACAGATGTGTTACGGATATATAAGGAAATCGGCTTTGATGCCGTTGATTATAGTTATGATATGCATGCCTATGAAGGCTCTATCTATGATCAAGAGGATTATGTCGCTTATGCAAAACAATTAAAAGCCGTCGCTGATGAAGTTGGTATACGTATTCACCAGATGCATGCCCCGTTGTACCATCGACGCATTGATGTAGCAGCTACACCAGAAGAAAAGAAGCAAGAGGCCTTTTTAAAGAAAATGACGATGCGCGGCTTTGCGGTTGCTGAGTTGTTAGGATGTAACTATATGGTGATGCATCCACGCAAACTGCTACATTATGGCAGTGCAGAAGCACATGCGTATGCCAAGGAATATAATTTAGCAATGTATCGGGAATATGAGGAATTGGCAAGAAAGCATCATGTAAAGATCGCCTTAGAAAATATGTTTGCCTATCATCCTATCACACACACACCTGTTGATACCATTTTTCGCACCGCAGAAGAACTCCTGGCATATCTGCAAGAACTTTCCCGTGATGTATTTGTGGCTTGCCTGGACACCGGTCATGCCAATGTGAATGGCATAGATCCTTCTTATATGGCCGAAGTGTTAGGCTCCTATGTTGAGGTTTTGCATGTTCATGATAATTATGCCGCCCTAGATCAGCATTTGTTATGTGGATTGGGAACAATTGATTGGAAACGTTTTGCGAATACATTAAAAAAGATAAAATTTGATGGTGTTGTGTCGTTAGAAACATGCGCAATGTGTGAAAAATTACCAAAAGTTTCCTGCGTAGACTATGCTCATCTCGCTTACCATACCATCACAAATTTAGTAAAATAATGTATAATACACATACACAGGAGGTGTGAATATGCGCAAGGATAGTATTATGCAAGTAATCAATGCTTATTGTCAAACACACACACTCACCGATTTAAAACAAGGCGTACAGGGGATCAGTGTCTATGAAATTGCTGAGAAATTGCATCTGTTACGCAATAATGTGAATGTAGATGTGAATAAGCTATTTCAAGAAGGCAAGGTTATCAAGATTTGCGGTAATAAGATGTATCGGTTTTATTCACAGGAACATTTTATGCGAGTAACGCATAAAACGCTGCCAGCACAAACAACCTGTTCCAATTTGAATGAATTATTAGGTGATCTTCATGAGGTAAGAGATTATGAAGATCCCTTTACTGCGTTAATCGGATATAATGCCAGCCTAAAGAATGCGATTCTTTCGGCAAAAGCAGGAATATTGTATCCGGGAGGAGCTTTGCATACGATGCTGTTGGGTGAAAGTGGCGTCGGAAAAAGTTTGTTTGCCGAGAAAATCTTCACCTTTGGAAAAAAAGAGGGCATTTTTACTGCTGATAGTCAGTTTGTCGTATTTAACTGTGCCGACTATGCCAACAATGCAGAATTGTTACTTTCACAGCTATTTGGCAGTGTCAAAGGGGCATATACCGGAGCCGATGCAACAAAGGAAGGCTTATTAAAACGAGCGGATGGCGGTATGCTGTTTTTAGATGAAGTGCATCGTCTACCACCCGAAGGACAAGAGATGCTGTTTTATTTCATCGATAAGAAAAAGTATCGTATGCTGGGAGAAGCTAACAGTGAGCATGAGGCAAAAGTAACCTTAGTTTTAGCAACTACTGAAGATCCGGATAATCATTTATTAACCACCTTTTTACGAAGAATTCCGATGGTTATAAAAATACCAAGTTTGAAAGAGAAATCTTTTAATGAACGTAAACAAATGATCTTGTATTTGTTTTCATTAGAGGCATCTGCTATCGGTTGTCCGATCGTGATAGATAAGGATACAATGGCAACTTTACTGCTTTATCAGCCCAAGGGCAATATCGGGCAATTAAAGAATGATATAAAACTGGCAATTGCCCGCAGTTATCTTGAAATGCGTGATCAACAAAATAAGGAAATAACCAATGAAATACGTATTCATAACTATGCTTTATCTTATCAGGTTAAAGATGGTATGAGTGATTTGGATATCGAACAGCGAAGAGAGATTGAAAAGGTGTTGGTACAGGATACGTATATCGTAGAGCCATATGATGTAATTATGGTTGAAGAAGATGACACGGCCTTATTTGCGCCACCACAATTAGATGTAACGAAATCAGATATTCAGACTTCCTTTGAGGAGTATGTAGAAAAGATAGCCCGTTCATTGGAACATGATCAATTGCCATCCTTTATCATAGATACCGAAATCCGTGAAATTATGGCTTTTATTCATGAATGGGTATTACATAATATGAATGTGCTTATTGGCCGCAGCCAAAGCGCGGCACTTGCCTTTTATTTAAAAAATATCCGTGAGAATCGTCTAGATGCTTTTTCTCATGAAGAGGATCTGAAGGATTATGATGTGGCGACCATGGAAGATGCCCGCAGTCTCATTCGTGCGATTGAACAACATTTTCATTTGCGCATTCCTGCACAGGAACTGCATACCTTAGCATGTATCTTAAATACCTTTACAACGAATACCTTACAAAGCTGTGGTATTAGTATGTTTGTTGTTGCTCATGGGACAAGTCTGGCAAGTAATATTGCCGATGTGGTCAATGAATTATTATCAATCCATTATCTGATTCCGATGGATATGCCTTTGACCAAAAATGTAAATCAAATTATGGATGAGTTGATTCTTAAGATCAAACAGGAACCAAAAGGGAATGAAATTTTATTATTTGTCGATATGGGTTCCCTTACTTCCCTAGAAGAAACGCTGCGTCAGAAAACATCTTATCATGTAGTTGTCATCCCAACAATCAACACTCTGTTATTGCTTGATGCAGCAAGAAAAGCCGTCTTTATGCAATATACCTTGAGTAATATTTTACAGGATGTCATGCGGATGAATCAAAAACTGGATGCAACCTTGGAACATCACATTCATAACCATATTGCGCAAAGTAGTGAAAAGATCATTTATACGATATGTTATTCCGGTGATGGTACGGCACATTATTTAGAGAAATATTTAAAAGATTTGTTAGAGCAGGAAGGTATCTTTTCAATTGATATTCTTGCGCTGAGTAATGATTCTTTGATAAAGATTCGCAGTATGATAGAAGAAACTTCCAAAAATAAAGAAGTGTTGTGTATGATCGGCAATGTAGATCCAGGACTTCATGAATATCCCTTTATTTCAATGGAAGATATCTTAATGAGTGATGGGGTGCAGCGTTTATTTGAAATCATCGGTGATATTGATGTCCTTCATAAAAGTGATGTAGTTAAAAGTTTTGAGCGTGATGTCTTTGTCGATGTAGCATTTGAATCGATTGATAAATATCTGATGTACTTGAATTCTAAAAAACTTTATCCATTGTTGATGAAGTTTATCGAAGGGGTTGAAAAAGAATTACAGAAGACGTTGAATAATCGAACATTAACACGCTTGATCGTTCATATGTCTTGCATGATCGAACGTTTGTTATTTGATGAATATCACTTTGAGCAAAACGAAGAAACAATGGTACAAGTAAAGGAACATTCAAAGCTGTATACAATCGTAACTGAGCAATTGGAGGCAATCCGTTCGAGTTTTCACACTACCATCAATCAGGAAGAGTGTTACTATCTTATGCAGATCATTTTAGATGATACAGATGAGAATGCGCATGTATCCATTTGATGTCATCACTGTATTCATGTGTATCATAGAGAGGAAAAGGCTGATAAATAAGCCTTTTTTCAATTTTGGCATGAGATTTGCTAATAAAAAAGTGAAAGGACGTGGAAGAACATGGAGAATAAAGTGGGTATTCTGCTGGCAAGTCATGGGCAGTATTGTCTGGGCGCTAAAGACAGCCTGGAGATGATCATTGGTCCCTGTGACCATCTGCTATGTGTGTCCATAACACCGCAGATGAACAATGAAGAAGCACGTCAGCAGATGAAGCGTGCGTATGAAAGTTTGCATCAACAATGTGATGAGGTATTGATATTCACAGATTTATTATGTGGAACGCCAAACAATGTAGCTGTTCGCTTAATGATGGATGAAGAAGATATCACGGTTTTGACCGGCTATAACTTAGCGATTCTGGTGGAACTTGTGAACCGCCGCAATACAACAGCGATGAAGGTGTGTGAGCTGATTGAGGACAGTAAAGAAATCTTGGCTTCATCCTTACGCATCATGAATAAGAGAGGAGAAATGTAAATGGCTATCGAGTTAGTGAGAATTGATGATCGATTGATTCATGGTCAAATAGCGACGACTTGGATCAACAACTATTCGATTGAACAGGTATTGATCATTAATGATGAGATTTTATTAGATAAGATGCAACAATCCGTAATATCGATGACGGCACCTGCGAATGTGAAGGTAAAAGTCTTTGGTGTAGATGCCTTTATTGAGGTGTATAAGAAGAATCCGATTCATCGTCGTACGATGCTGATCTTAACGAATTCGATTGATGCATACCGTTTGGCGAGAGGAGGTGTCAATTTTCCGGTATTGAATGTAGGTGGTATGCGTTTTGAAAATGATCGAATTAAAATCGCCAAGGCTGTTTCCGTTACGACAAAGGAAAGGGAAGCGTTTGAGAAACTTGTGGAAATGGGAATCGATGTACAAATACAAATGGTACCAAGAGATGAATTATTAAACATGAAAGATGTCTTAACAAAAACCAAATAAGAAAAGGAGAAAAAGATTATGTTAGTGAAAGCATTGCTTGTGGCCCTATGGGCTGGTCTTTGTTCACTCGATGATGGAGGTATGCAGCTGCAGATTCGTAAACCGCTGTTAGCCGGAACCATCACCGGTTTAATTCTGGGGGATCTTACACAGGGGTTGATTATCGGCGGTACTTTGGAATTGATGTGGCTGGGTGTAAATTCTGTCGGTGCTTATACACCTCCTGATATCACCGGTGGAGCTATTGTCGGTGTTACTGTGGGTATTACCAGTGACGGCGGTGTGGCAGCCGGTGTTGCCTTTGCCGTTCCGGCAGCAACCTTGATTCTGCAGCTGATTGTCTTGTTACAAACTTATTTATCCGTTCATATTCACCGCGCGGAAATTGATGCTGCGACGGGTGACTTCAACAAAGCGAATCGCTGGCATTTGTATAGTGGTGTTCTGTTATTCTTAGCACGTGCGATTCCATGTTTTATCGCTGTTTATATTGGCAATACCGTATTATCTGATTTCATCGAATGGTTGCCTGAATTTATCATTAATGGCTTAAATGTTGCCAGCGGTATCATTCCTGCTGTAGGTATTAGTATGTTGCTGACAATGATGTTGAAAAAAGATATGTGGATGTATCTGGTGGCTGGTTTTGTCTCTGCCGCATACTTAGGTCTTCCGGTATTAGGAGTTTCTTTAATTGGCATCGTATTTGCCGGTATTCACGATTACAATTATGTACAACGTAAAAAATTAGAACGTGATACAGCGATGGAGCTGGAAGGAGGCATTGATTTATAATGAGTGAAAAATTTGAAATGACCAATAAGGTCTATCGTGAAATGTTTATCAATCATCTGACCTTCCAATGGGGATGGAATTATGAACGCCAACAAGCGGATGGCTGTTTGTTTACCTTAACACCAGTTTTAAAACGGTTATATAAGGATGCACCACTTGAGGAACGAGAACGAGCAATCAAACGGCATTTGGAATTCTTTAATACACATGCAACCCTAGCTCCATTATTGTTTGGCCTTATCGCCGCTTTGGAGGTAAATACACCAGAAGCGGAAAAAGACAGCATCACTTCCATTAAAACAGGTTTGATGGGACCGATTGCCGGTTTAGGTGATGGCTTATTCTGGTTTACCTTGTGGCCAATTTGCGCAAGTATCGGCGCAACTATGGCGGTTACCGGAAATATCTTTGGCGCAATCTTCACCTTTGTCGTTTTCAATGTTATCAATCAGGGAGTGAAATGGTTTGGTTTCCGTATCGGTTATACCAAAGGCATGGATATCATTAACTCCGGTTCGGGTGATGAAGTCATTAAACGCATCTCCGGTGCTGCTACCGTTTTAGGTCTTTGTGTAGCCGGTTGCTTGGTTTCCACAACCGTTAAATTAAGTGTCCCTTTAGAATTTGCCAGTGGTGATGGCAAGATTGTCGTTCAGGAACTCATTGATAAGATCATGCCTTGTTTCTTACCGGTATTAGTTACGCTATTCTGTTATTGGCGTTTGAAGAAAACCAATGGCAAGGAAGCGGTAAGATTGATTTTCGGTATCATGATCGCAGCAATTGCATTAACTTATTTTGGCATTTTAGGATAATAGATGAAAGAAGGGAACGTATCAAAAGACGTATCCCTTTTTCCATCCTTTTATATAACCGTTTTGGTAAATAGCAGTATCTTTCTTTGTGAAAATAATCATTTGTGAAAAAATCCTTTTTTTATGCAAACAAGCGGTGTATAATAAAAAATGGTAAAGCAAGAAAATAAGAAAGAGAGGATATTTTCATGATTGACACATTGATTGAAAAAATTAAGGGTAAAGGAACACGTATCGTCTTTACAGAAGGTTCAGATGCACGTATTCTGGAAGCTGCTGTTCGTTTACATAAGGAAAACATCCTGGTGCCTGTACTGTTAGGAAACCGTGCTGAAATTACAGGTGCTGCCGCATCTTTGGGATATGATCTGGAAGGCATTGAAATGCTGGATCCTAGAGAATATAAGAATATGGATATGATGGTTACCAAAGTTGTTGAATTACGTAAAGGTAAATTAGATGAAGCACAGGCACGTGAAGCTTGTTTGAAAACAAACTTTTTCGGTACTATGTATGTAAAATTAGGCTGTGCAGATGGTTTGTTAGGTGGTGCTACCTATTCAACAGCGGATACAGTGCGTCCTGCACTACAACTAGTAAAAACAAGACCGGGAAACTCTATCGTATCAAGTTGTTTCATTTTATTAAAAGATAAAGAACAGTTGGTTATGGGTGACTGCTCTATCAATATTGATCCAAGTGCAGATGACCTGGTGGAAATCACTTTACAGACAGCACATACGGTTCGCCAGTTTGGTATTGAACCAAGTGTTGGCTTGTTATCATATTCTACCTTAGGTTCAGCAAAGGGCAGCAGTGTGGATAAAGTAAAAGAGGCTGCAACACGTTTAAAACGTATGCCATTAGACTTCGGGGTAGAAGGTGAGATTCAGTTTGACTGTGCCGTAGCACCAGAAGTAGCAAAATTAAAAGCACCTGATTCTAAGGTGGCTGGTAAGATCAATACGTTTATCTTCCCCAATATTGATGCCGGTAACATCGGCTACAAGATCGCGGCGCGTTTAGGCGGATGGGAAGCTATCGGACCAATCCTGCAGGGATTAAATGCACCTATCAATGACTTATCTCGTGGCTGTAATGCCGAAGAAGTATTCAAAATGGCGATTGTGACAGCTGCACAGAAATACATGGATATTTAATTAACGATTGCTTAGCATATTTGGAACCTTTTTGATGAGGTTCCTTTTTTTGCGTAATTATCTAAAAATGATATTCCAATAATTAGCAATTCATGTTTTCATGCGATAGACAAAATATACGAAATGTAAGTATAAAGCTAAATTATTGTAGCGTTCAGTTTTGATTTATGCTATTATTGGAACGTTGAGTTTAAGGAGGTTACAATGGAAAGTTCAAAGAAAATTCTCTGGTATAACCTTGCCTTCATGGCATTCTCTACTGTTTGGGGATTCGGAAACGTATTAAATGGTTTCGTTTATTTCAACGGTATTCAGGTTATATTCAGCTGGGTTCTGATGTTCGCTTTATACTTCGTGCCTTATGCATTGATGGTTGGTGAACTTGGTTCCGCATTTAAAAACTCAGGTGGCGGTGTTTCTTCATGGATTCACGAAACAATCGGTCCTAAATTTGCTTATTATGCAGGTTGGACTTATTGGGCATGCCACATCACTTACATCGCAAGTAAGGGCAGCGGCGGCTTGAAAGCGTTAAGCTGGATGGTCTTCCAAGATGGTTCTACATACGATACCTTCCCTACGATCGGTGTGCAGTTAGCAACATTAGGTGTATTCTTATTCTTCTGCTGGGTTGCCAGCCGTGGTTTAAATCCATTGAAGAAATTAGCAACATTGGCAGGAACAAGTATGTTCGTTATGTCAATTCTTTACATCGTCATGATGTTTGCGGCACCTATCATCAATTCAAACGGTGGTTACTTAAGCATGGATTTCAGTTGGGATAACATCATTCCACAGTTCAATGTAAATTACTTTACATCACTATCCATTCTGGTATTTGCTGTTGGTGGATGTGAAAAGATTTCACCATACGTAAACAAGGTAAAAGATCCTGCAAAGGGCTTCCCAAAAGGTATGATTGCATTGGCAATCATGGTTATGGTATGTGCAATTCTGGGAACAATTGCAATGGGCATGATGTTTGATCCTGCTTTGATCAATGGTTCTACAGAAAGCTTTAACTCTTATGTATCCAATGGTTCTTACTGGGCATTCCAGAAGCTGGGTGAATACTATCATGTAGGTAATCTTTTGATGATCATCTATGCGGCATGTAATGCAATCGGTCAGTTCTCTACGTTGGTTGTCAGCATTGATGCACCATTGCGTATGCTGTTGGATAACGAAGATGCACGTCAGTTCATTCCAACTAAACTGTTGAAACAGAACAAATTTGGTGCTTACATCAATGGTATTTGGATGGTTGTTGCACTATCAGGTGCGATCATCCTGATTCAGATCATTGGTGGTTCAGGGGCAGCCGGTGTATTGGCACAGTTAAACAAGCTGAACTCTGTAACGATGCCTTTGCGTTATCTGTGGGTATTTGCGGCTTATATCGCATTGCGTAAAGCTAGAGATAAATTCCATCCGGAATATCGTTTCACGAAGAATCAGCCGGTTGCACTGGTAATGGGCTTCTGGTGCTTCTTTGTCACAGCAGCTTGCTGTATCATGGGTATGTATTCAGATGATTTATTCACTATGTTCTTAAACGTAGTGACACCAATCGTTCTGACTGCATTAGGTATGATTCTGCCTTTGATTAAGAAAAACGAAAAAGCTAGCACAAAATAAAAACAAAGTAGGTGAGATTCTTAAGGAGTCTTGCCTTTTTGTTTGGCTTGTACATGGAAAAATGCTATAATACAAACGAGTAATTTAGGAGGCTTATATATGTATAAAGAAACTGCAAAACAAGTGTTAGATTTCATTCAAAAAAGTCCAAGCTGTTTCCATGCTGTTGCGGAAATGGCTGCAATGTTAAAAAATGCTGGTTATGAAGAATTAAGAGAGTGTGAAAGCTGGGAATTAAAGCGCGGTGGTAAATATTTTACGACACGCAATGGTTCCAGTTTGATTGCTTTTGCGATAGGAAATGATTTAGATGATTATCATTTCCAGGTAACTTCCTCACATTCCGATTCACCTACTTTCAAAGTGAAAGAAGTTGCGGAATTAAAAGGAAAAGGCGGATATGTACAACTGAATACAGAAGGCTATGGCGGTATGTTATGTGCAACATGGATGGATCGTCCATTATCCATTGCCGGACGTGTCTTAGTAAAAGAAGGCAATACCTTTGTCAGTAAGCTGCTTAGCTTCGATAAGGATCTTGTATTAATTCCTAATGTGGCAATCCATATGAACCGCGATGTAAACAATGGTATGAAATACAATAATCAAGTAGATCTATTGCCATTATTTTCCGCAGGAGAATGTGCAGAAAATGATTATTATGAATTAATTGCCGATGCTTTAGGCACTACCAGAGAAAACATCTTCGGTTGTGATCTGTATTTGTATAATCGTATGGCACCATCTATCTGGGGCGCAAAAGAAGAATTCATTTCATCCCCTAAACTGGATGACTTACAGTGTGCCATTACATCTTTAAAAGCATTATTAGAAAGTAAAGGGAATACTCATGCGGTAAATGTATTTGCTTGTTTCGACAACGAAGAAGTCGGCTCAGGGACAAAACAAGGTGCATGTTCAACCTTCTTATACGATGTGTTACAGCGTATAAATGACAACATGGGATTCACAAAGGAAGATTACTATCGAGCAGTCGCAAAAAGCTTCATGGTTTCTTGTGATAATGCGCATGCGGTACATCCAAATCATCCGGAAAAAACAGATGCTACCAATTGTACATATATGAATAAAGGGATCGTTGTAAAATTCAGCGCAAATCAGAAATATACGACAGATGCTATCAGTTCTGCGGTCTTTGGCGGTATTTGTGAAAAAGCCGAAGTACCAGTACAATACTTTGCTAATCGCAGTGATGCAGCCGGTGGAAGTACGTTAGGTAACTTATCCAGTCAGAAAGTATCTATGCATACCGTAGATATCGGTTTACCTCAGTTGGCAATGCATTCATCTTATGAAACAGCCGGTATTAAAGATTCTTACTATATGGTAAAAGCATTAACTACATTCTATAATACCAATTTACATATTACCGATAGTGAAAGCATTGAGGTACAAGAGAACTAATGGCGGATGGAAAGGCAAGAAAACAACTGCATATTGATAATTTATATCTAGTAAAGAAATTAGATGAAGATTATCAGAAAGCCTTTTATCGGTTGTATGATTATCTGTTAGAGGATACGAAAAAGAGTGACTTGGATAAAAGTATCATTGCCAATATTGCTTTAGAACAATGTATGGAAGGCATGAAGGCACAGAAAAAGCCACAACTTGTGATTCCTCGCGATTTGAAAGACTATGTGGCGAAGTATTCCAAAGGTCCTGTGTATAAAGAAATGAAAAAGAAATTACGCAATCAGGATTATGAGAAACTGCAGATTGGCAGTATTTGGATGGTATTTGCGATTGCGATGGTCTTATTCTTCTTAAAGAATCTGTTGACAAAAGATTACCTGGCCAATTATGCAATTGACGCAATCGTTGCTTGTATTGCCGGGGCTATCGCTTTTCAAAACTTTAAGATCAAACGCAGAATCATTCGTCGTTATCAATTTGGCAGCTTTTATATGCGTGTCGATGCCGCAACACTCTTAGCGTGTGTCTTCATTAAGCTGGTATCACCGTCAAATTTTGATATCACCTATTTGTTATTAGTCATTTCTTTCTTTATCACAAAGAAAAAAATCAAGCCGCAGTTTGAAGCCGTAATCTAATACATAAGTGATGGAGCAATCTGTCACTTTTTTCTATCGGCATAGGATAGAAAGCACAATAGGAAAATGCTACGATCAAAGCAAGTCAATCATCGTATTTTTATACATGTATGCGAAAAAAAACAGCCGAGTTCGCTTCCAAAGAATACTTTTGCATGTATATATCATGATTGATTTATGCATTATATAGAATGCGAATAAAGGAATCCATCATCAAGCGGTTATGCATCAAACAACTATTACAGCCTCTTTCATCTTAATACTATAGCATTATTTAAAGCTTTATATTTATCATGTTTTACTGACATTTTATGGAAATAACCGTTATAATAAAAATAGGATAACAGGCATTTCGAAGATAAGCGAAAAAATATTATGGGAAAGTAAATTTCTTTATGAACGATGCCTTTTTGATTGCTGAAGATAAACAGACGTTTACGATCTTAGTAGGTATGCTTGTCACAACAGCAAACAAGAAAAAAAGATCAAGTAGCATACTTTGAAACGCATAAGGTGATTTTCTATGTAACCAAATCCACTTGCAGCACTATAGTAAGGATAAGAAAAGGGAGATGAAGAAGATGTTACATGTATTTAATCGCAGTGAAGTATTTATAACGTATACGAAAGAAAACTTGGATAAAGTAACTCATACGTTAGCATTACATGGTATAGAATACACCGTTAAAACGACGAAGGTTCATGATGAGTATACGGAAGAAGTCATAAAAGGCTCTTCTTATGATATGAGCATAGCATATAAGCTTTATGTAAGAAATGATGATTTAGAAGAGGCTCAGCGTTATGTGCGTCAGGCACTATTTCCTAAAGAGCAAGGATAAGGATATTTGCAAATGCATGGAAGAGGATGTAACGAAATAGACAAGATTGACAAGTCGATGAGGTTACACCTCTTTTTTCTATGCTTCATCAGCGCATCGTAAAGCATGTACGATATGGTCCATGTCCTTTCATATTGGCAAAATCCTAGGCATAGACTATAAAGGGGGCTATATCATGTTGAAACAGGATATGAAAATAGGGTTGGCATTATCTGGTGGCGGTATGCGTGCTGCCATCTTTCATTTAGGTGTCTTAAAATGGCTTGCTGAGCAAGGTTTGCTGAAAAGGATTCACCATATTTCAAGTGTATCCGGGGCAAGTATTGCAGTAGGTCTGATTTTTGCGAACAATGATAATCAATGGCCATCCGATGTAACATTTTTATCAAAAGTTCTTCCGGCTATGAAACGTGATATTATCACAAAAGATATTCAATGGACGGCTTTATGCAGGCTTATTGTATCCCCTTATTATTGGAATAAAAAAGCAAATCTGTTAGCGCATGTCATGGAAAAACGATGGAAGATCACGGCCTGTTTACAAGATATCCCGACACTTCCTTTATGGACCATCAATACAACTGCTTATGAAACGGGAAAAGATTTTCGCATATCCGCAAAGCGAATGGGCTCACAGTATAGCTTTGTGCAACGCCCGCGCTTTCCTCTTAGTCATGCGATTTGTGCAAGTGCCGGTTTTCCTGTTTTCATCGGACCATATACATTAAAGACAAAAGCGTATGTATGGAGTGATGTTACAGGCTCTATGATTGTTCGGGTAAGAGATGAAACCCTGCATCTATGGGATGGCGGTGTTTATGATAATATGGGCTTAGACCCGCTTTTTTCCTTTCAAGGGCAAAATAAGCTGTGTCCAGATATTAATTATCTTATTGTCAGTAATGCATCTATGGACAAGCTGGAGCACAAGATGCGAACCATTGGATACTCATTCAGTAATCTAAAACGATTATTAGCAATCAGTATGACACAAAGCCAGCTCCTCCGTAAGCAGGAAGTAATAGATTTTATGGAGCAAAATAAACAAGGACTTTTCTTACAAATAGGCAGTCAAACGAAGGATATGCTGCGTCATTGTGATATATCTTTTGCCCGTAAACAAGAATTGCTTCATGCATCGCTAAAGGAAAGTGATGTATTACGCGTAAGTTCTTATAAGACGACCTTAGAGCGGGTAAAGAAAGATGATTTTGAACGTATTTTGCGCCATGGTTATGAAGTAGCCAAGTTGAATTCTCTTTGTTCTGGTCATATATCATGAACTGTGCGATTTCATCGGCACAACTATCCCGATACCTGCATATAGTGGATTGAACGTGATAAGCGTACAAGGGAAAGGGGAATGTTATGTACCAGAACAGATATGGAAACGACTACGGCTATGAGCATCATCCAAATGATGAAAACCGTTTCGATTATGGTAACTGTGATGATAGAGGAAATGAGGCGGATTTTGGCTATAACGGTAATTATGATTATCCGGATGGCAATTGTGCTTATGATGATTTTCATCCAATGGAAGATTATCGAAACCAAGAGGGATGGTGCCCTCAGCCAGGTATGGGGCCAACAGGTCCCATGGGTCCAAGAGGACCAAGAGGTCCACAGGGTCCCAGAGGATTACAAGGGCAACAAGGCAGAGAAGGCTTACAAGGCATTCGAGGTCCGCAAGGTGTAACCGGTCCACAAGGAGTGCCAGGTATTCAGGGGCCTACTGGACCTACCGGACCACAAGGTATACAAGGAGTTATGGGAAATACCGGCGCAACCGGTGTTACTGGTGCAACAGGGCCTATGGGACCGCAAGGAAACACCGGACCTGCCGGAGAAAGTGCACCTATCATCCATTATGCATCCGCATCGCTAACATCATTTACACCAAAATCACTATGTCCTCAAGATGCTTTGGTGTTTGATTGCGGCAATGTCAGTGATGGCTTTACGATTTCAAATGATTATACAAGTCTGACTGCACAACAGGAAGGCACGTATATCGCGGAATATGGTGTTTTAATCAGTTCTTCGGTATGTGATGGCGATGCATTTGCTTTAGAAATTAATAATGAAGAATTGTTAGAAGAATCCCGCATGCCATTAGTATGCGAAAACCAATTTGTAAGAGGCTGTGTCATGTTAGAATTGCATCCGAACAATAGCATTCGTTTGGTATCAGACTGCCACAATACGATAGAATCTTGTAGCAATCATCATACCGTAAATGCATATTTGATTATTTATCAGATACGTTAGTTCTTATTATGTCTATAACTAATGCACAGTGAAAGGATGGGAAACTATCCTTTTCTTTGAGAGAGAGGGGATGAATATCGTTGATAAGCATCAGTGTATGTATGATCGTAAAAAATGAAGAAGATGTATTGGCAAGATGTTTAGACTGTGTAAAGAAATTTGCGGATGAAATCATCATCGTCGATACGGGAAGTGCGGATAAGACAAAGCAAGTCGCAAAGAAGTATACGGATAAGTTATATGATTTTTCATGGTGTGATGATTTCAGCAAGGCTCGTAACTTTTCTTTTTCCAAGGCGAGTATGGAGTATTGTATGTGGCTGGATGCGGATGATGTGGTAGAAGATGAGGATATTGAGAAGATACAGAAACTAAAAAAAGAACTAGATAAAAAAGTTTCCATCGTTATGATGAAATATCATACGGCGTTTGATGAAGATGGAAATCCTTCTTTTTCGTATTATCGGGAACGTATGGTAAAACGGGAAGAATTGCATTTATGGGAAGGGGAAATTCATGAAGTGATTCCCTTAACAGGCAGACTGCTTTATACCGATATCGGAATCTGTCATCGCAAGGTGCATGTGAGTGATGCCAATCGCAATCTGCGCATCTTTGAAGCTATGTTGGATAAAGGAAAAAAGTTAAATCCGCGGGAACAGTTTTATTATGCCAGAGAGCTATACTATCATAAGCGCTATAAAGATGCCGTTAAAGCATTCAAAAAGTTTTTAAAAGAAGATAGCGGCTGGATAGAAAATAAAATTGATGCCTGTGAGATGCTGGGATATTGTTACTATGCCTTGCATAAAGAAGAAAAGGCATTAGAAAGTTTTTTATGCTCTTTACAATATGAAGTACCACATGCCGAGTTATGTTGCGATATCGCAAAGCATTTTATGGATAGAGCGAAGTATAAAGAGGCTATCTTTTGGTATGAATGTGCTATGAAAGTACCGATGAATGAAACCAGTGGTGCTTTTATTCGTGAAGATTGTTATGGGTATATACCAGCCATTCAATTGTGTGTCTGCTGGTGGCGTTTAGGGGATAAGGATCGAGCGGTTCAATATAACGAATTGGCCGGAGTGTATAAGCCTAAGAGTCGAGAAGTAGAACAGAATCGGCGATTTTTTGAAATGAAATAAAAATAATCAAGGGAAAGGGTCATTCATAAAAGGTGAATGACTTTTTTGTATGAGAAAACCCCCAGATAGTCTGGGGGTTCCGTAGAGCTTTAGCG